>JBGQBV010000021.1:0-10196 GCA_041494985.1 Minisyncoccia bacterium | reverse complement strand
CGATATGGATATTCGAAAAATTCAAGATGGTTTTTTTGAAAACAAAAAAGTCCTGGTGCGGACGGATTTCAATGTGGCGATCAAGGACGGGAAAGTGCAGGAGCGGTTCAAGCTGGAGGCGTGCAAGAAAACAGTCGAATTCCTGTCGCTCCAAGGCGGAGCCCGGATCGCTTTGGTGTCCCATTTGGGGCGGCCGAACGGGGAAAAGAATCTGGAATTTTCTTTGGAGCAGCTCCGGGGGGAAATCGGCAAGATCCTGGGCAAAAAAATCATCTTTGTCGGCGATTGCATCGGGGAAACTGTCGACGCGGCGCTGGCAAAACAGCAACCGGGCGAAATTTTGCTTTTGGAAAATGTGCGGTTCCATGGCGAGGAGGAAAAAAATGACGCCGCGTTCGCCAAAAAACTTTCTGGGAATTTCGATGTCTTCGTCAACGATGCGTTCAGTGTCTGTCACCGCGACCAGGCATCCGTGACGGGTGTGGCCAAAGCCTTGCCCAGCTATGCCGGACTCTGGCTGCAGAAAGAAATCGAAAACCTGGACCGCGTGATGAACAACCCGAAACAGCCGGCCACGGCGATCATCGGCGGCGCGAAAATAGAGACGAAGCTGCCGCTGATAAATAAATTTGAAAATACATATGCGAATATCCTGGTGGGCGGAAAAATCGCCAACGAGGCTATCGACCAGCAGATAAAATTCGGCGACAAGGTGCTTTTACCGGTTGATTTTGCTGAGGACCGGCTGGATATCGGTCCGGCAACCATCGCGAAGTTCAAGGAGATCATAGACAAGTCAGAGGTTGTCGTCTGGAACGGACCGATGGGCAAGTTCGAACAGCCGCCATATGACACCGGAAGTCGCGAAATCCTCGGTGCGGTCGTCGACAGCCAGGCCTTCACACTGATCGGCGGCGGCGAGTCCGTCCAGGTTCTGGAAGAAAACGGCCTTATGGATAAAGTATCCTTCGTGTCCACGGGCGGCGGGGCGATGCTGGAATATCTCAGCGGAAACCCCATGCCCGGGTTGGAGGCACTAAAGGCTTAGGACTCGCCTTTTTGGCAAGCCATTTGTGTGTTATAATCAAGCAGAAGAAAGATAAGCAAAAACAAAATTAAATTATGAACACTCCTCAATTTAAGGGAACCAACACGGGAACATATGGCGACAAGCAGCCCCCGCTGTATGAGATGAGGCAAGTCGATACGCGTTCATTGATAGGCCTGTATTTTTCGGAAGTCCTGCTGTATGTCGGTTTCTTTTTGATTTTGCTCAACAATATGAACGTGCTCGCGCCGGGGAGTTTTTTCGGAAAGTTCAGCTGGGTTACGGCCACTGTCTTTTCCATTGGGCTTTTCATCAATTTCGTTTCCATCCCATATCTGTATTTTTCCAGCTTCAGGAATTTCAGGAAAGAAAATGATTTTTGGGATAAGGAGGTATTTTGGATCCTGCCGCTTTTTTTCTTCGGAACTTTTTTCATATACGGCAGCCAGATCAGCACCGCTTTCATCCTGTTCGTGATTTCAGTCGCGGCGATCACCATCATCCATTTCAAGTTCGTCCACTCATCCTGGAAGCTGGCAGCCAGGGAGGCGGGGCAGACGTTGGCGAACCACGAGCAATATAGCACGACGCTGAAATATCTCACGGCTTACTACATCCTGCTGTTGACGCTGCTCGTAATCTGCGATCCGTTGCAACAGGCGTTCCTATGGATCCGTTTGCATGTGTAAATCTTAAGAATTTGGAAATTATGTCAAAGATCACGAACATCTATGGAAGAGAAATATTGGATTCACGCGGGAATCCGACAGTGGAAGTCGAAGTCGTTTTGAGCGGCGGCGTCCGGGCGGTGGCTGCGGTCCCTTCAGGGGCATCAACCGGAAAATTCGAGGCACTTGAACTTAGGGACGGAGACATAAAAAGATATGGCGGGCTGGGAGTTCTCAAGGCGGTGGAAAACATCAACACCCTGATCCGTCAGGCGCTCATCGGGAAAGACGCTTTCCAACAGCTGGCTATCGATGAGACCATGCTGGAACTGGACGGCACGGAAAACAAATCGCATCTGGGAGCGAATGCCATCCTGGGTGTGTCGCTGGCAGTCTGCCGGGCGGCGGCCCAGGCCAAGAAGATTCCTCTCTATGAATATATCAACGAGATTTCAGGCCTCAAGGTGAAACCGAAGATTCCGGTCCCGATGTTCAATGTGCTCAATGGCGGCAAGCATAGCGATTCGGGTCTCAGCATCCAGGAATTCAAGATCATTCCGACCGGCATCGGGAAATTTTCCGAACAGCTCAGGGCGGGCAGCGAGATTTTCCACACGCTGAAGAAAATTCTCGAAGCCATGCATCAGAGCAGCGGGGTCGGCGACGAAGGCGGCTTTTCTCCCAAATTGGAAAGCAACACGCAGGCCTTGGGGCTGATCAATCAGGCGATCACCGAAAGCGGATATGAACTGGGAACCCAGGTGAATCTGGGCGTGGACGCGGCGGCGAGTTCTTTTTATGATGAAGGGGAAAAACATTATATCTTCAAGCCGGAAGGGGTGCATCTGGAGCGGGAGCAGTTGGTGAGCATGTATCGCGAATGGACTGACAAATATCATGTGGTCTCGATCGAAGACGGCCTGAATGAAAATGACTGGGAGGGCTGGGCTATCATGACGGAAAAAATCGCCAAAAAACCGATTTTGGGCGGGATACCGAAAAACGTGCTGAGTGAAAATCTGCTTATCGGCGACGATCTGCTGGTCACGAATGTGAAACGGGTCGAACGCGCCATCAAGGAAAAGGCTTGCAATTCAGTCTTGATCAAGGTGAACCAGATCGGTTCGCTTTCCGAGACGTTGGATTGTATCCGCCTGGCCAAAAAAAATAATCTGAAAATAATGATTTCCCATCGGAGTGGAGAAACGACAGACGATTTCATCGCCGATCTGGCGGCCGGCACGGCGGCGGAGTTCATCAAATCCGGATCGCTGTCGCGCGGGGAAAGGCTTTGCAAATACAACCGGCTGATGAAGATCGAGGAAGAAATCAAATAATCGTCCAGGATAACACAAACACAAATAAATTCGCAGCGGCAACTTATGTCTAAAATCCTTACAATCGGATCGGTTTCCCAAGACGTTTTTTTTCCGACCAGCGACGGCGTGGCTATCGATACGCCTGAGGATCTCTTATCGCAAAAAAAAATGGCTTTCGAGCTGGGGGCGAAATACCACATCGAGGAAAGGTTTGAGTCTTTAGGCGGCTGCAGCGTGAACGTGGGCGTGGGATTGGCGAAGCTGGGAGAGGATGTCGCCTGCTACACGACGATCGGCGATGACGTGACAGGAGAATGGATTCTCAAGGGACTGAAAGAAGCCGGAATCGGCACGGAAAACGTCACGGTTGAAAAAGATTGCAAAAGCGATTTGTCGGCCATTTTGGTCGACAAGCAAAGCGCCGACCGGATCATTTTTTCCAACCAGGTTGCCAATCAGAGACTCAAGTTCGACGCGAAAAAGATCGCGATTCCGGATTGGCTGTTTGTCGGCGACCTGAACGGGATTTGGCAGGCAACGATCGACGCGGTGCTGGAGATTTCCAAAGCCAAGCACATCGCACTGGTTTTCAATCCTCGGCAAAAGACCATCCACGACGACGTTAAGAAAATAATCGAGACGCTCCATTTCTGCGAGCTGCTTTTCGTGAATAAGGATGAGGCGATCGAAATCGTCAGCGGCTGCGGAGAAATCGCAGTGCGGGAGCTTTTGGAAAACGAGGAATATCTGGTCAAGGTCCTGCGCCGGCTCGGGGCGAAAACCGTCGCTCTGACGGACGGCGAACGGGGCGCTTGGTGCTATGACGGCAATGAGCTGCTGCATGCAGAAGCGGTGAAACAGGCAGCCGTCGACAGCACCGGGGCAGGCGATGCGTTCACGAGCGGATTTTTGGCAGCCCACATAAAAAGAAAGGATTTGGCCACGGCGCTGCAATGGGGAATCGCCAACAGTTCAAGTTCGCTCAAGGAATACGGCGGACAGAAGGGACTTCTTTTTGAAGACGGGATTGTTGCTTTTGCCAAGACAATCAAGACCAGGGCTGTGAAGAGTTAGGTTTTATTTTTTCATTCTGAATCGATGTCAATTTTCTCAAAAATTTTGCCAGGAAAAAAATCAGAGTACTATCTGGCGCTGGATATCGGCACCGAAGTCGCCAAGGCGCTGGTTTTTAAGATTGATGCGAAGGAAAAAATCGGTACTGTCATCGGCGTCGGGAAAGAGCGGCAAAAAAAAGGCAACATGCAAAGCGGGGCGGTTTCCGATATTTCCGGCGCGATAGAAACCTGTCAGCTCACCATCAACAAGGCGCTGGAGAATGCCAAAATCAAAAAAGTGAAGAAAGCGATCGTGGGCATTGCCGGCGAACTGGTCAAGGGGACGACGACGACCGTGCACTATGAACGGGGCAACATCGAATCCCGGATCGATTTTCCCGAACTGAAAAACATCATCCAAAAAGTCCAGACAAAAGCGTACGAGCGTATCCAGGAACAGATTTCCTGGGAGACCGGCCAGGACATCGATGTGAAACTTATTAATGCGGCCATCGTCGATGTGCGCATCGACGGATATCAAGTCACAAACCCGATCGGTTTTCAGGGCAAGGATGTTTCGGTGAGCATTTTCAATGCCTATGCCCCGATGATCCATCTGGGAGCGCTGCAGGCCATCGCTGACGAACTGCGCATCGACCTTTTGAGCATCGCGGCGGAACCTTACGCCGTGGCGCGCTCAATCGACTATGACGACGCATTGGATTTCAACGCGATCTTCATCGACATCGGGGGCGGCACGACCGACATCGCGGTCGTGCGCAACGGCGGACTGGAAGGGACGAAGATGTTCGCTTTCGGCGGCCGGGCTTTCACGAAAAAACTGGTCCAAGAACTAAGGATCGATTTTGACGAAGCCGAAGAGCTGAAGATAAGGTATGCGCAAGGGAAACTCGGCAGCGACGTGAGCCTGAAAGTCGAGCAGATCCTGCAAAGCGACTGCGCGGTGTGGCTCAGCGGCGTGGAACTTTCACTGGCGGAATTCGCAGGCAGCGACGTGCTGCCTTCCAAGATATTGCTGTGCGGCGGCGGCTCCGGATTGCCTGGAATCAAGAAAGTCCTGCTTTCTACTGACTGGGTGCGCAGCCTGCCGTTTGCAAAAGCGCCAGTCGTCAATTATCTGCAGCCGCGGGACGTCACCCGCATCAAGGATATGACAGGGGAACTGAAAGATCCCCAGGATGTCACGCCGATGGGGCTGGCAAACCTTGTGTTGGATGTCACCGGCGAAGAAAAAATAATGGCAGGAATCCTCAGGCGCGTGCTCCAGACCATGCAAGATTAGCAAGCATTAATATCGCAGTAATCCAGAAATCAGCAATTTTATGCATCAGACATTTTATATCGATATGGATGAGGAGATCTCGTCCGTGGTTGACCGCTTGAACAAGTCCATGGCGACGGACAACTATTTTGTCGTTCCCAAGCGGGCCATCTTTTTGCAGAGCATCGTGAACCTGAAGCTTTTGAAACGCGAGGCGGACAAGGTAGGCAAGCGCGTCATTCTCGTGACGCAGGACGAAATAGGGTCTTCCATGGCGCGGCGCTCAGGAATCGATGTCCAAGCGACACTCGAAGGATTGGAGTCTGTTTCCGACGTGTATGTCGAAGCGGGTAAAAATGCCGCCGATTTCGAAGGTGCGGCTGCCGATCCCGAGGTGACCGTGAACACGCACAAGGACAAGCAGGTCAGGCTCAGCAGTGTCGGCTCAAGCGATTACTATGAAGCGCACGCCGGTTCCCATCATGATGTAAATATTCCGAAAGCGGCGAAACCCTTGCCGCGGCACATCCCGATAAATTCAGTCCGCAAGGAAATTCCTCAGCCGATGAAAAAAATCGCTCAGCGCGAAATGCCTAAGGAAAAAAATCTGGAAAAGATGTTTTCTTCCTTGCGCAGCCAGCAAAACAATCCGCCCGCTAAAGCCCCGAAGATCAAGGACGGAAAAATGAAAAGAGTCTTCTTCATGTTCATGGTGGTCTGCCTGCTGGCCCTGATCGGCGTCGCGGTCTTTCTGTTCGTGCCGAGCGCCAAGATCGTCATCACGCCGAACATCTTGAAAAACAAGATCGATACGGATATCCATGGCGCAGTTTCCGCGCCGGCCGATGCGTTGGGCATCCGTGTGATCAACAAGACCCAAAGCATCTCCTTGCTCTATGACGTGTCAGGGAAAAGCGCGGCGGCCGGAAAAAAGGCTCATGGCAGCGTCGTCATCTATAATGAATACAGCGCAGCCCCCCAGACATTGGTCGCCACGACAAGATTGGAATCCGCAGACGGCAAGATCTTCCGCCTCGTGAAGAGCGCTACCGTGCCCGGAACGACGACGGTCGGCGGCGTCACGCAGTCGGGTGCAATCGAGGCGGAAATCATCGCTGACCAGGCCGGGAGCGATTTCAATATCGATCCGACCAGGTTCACGATTCCGGGTTTTGCCGGCGGTCCGAAATTCGACAAATTTTATGCGAAGTCGACAGTGGCCACAACTGGCGGGACATCCGGCGGCGACAGCGGCGGAGCTTCAGCTGTAACCCAAAGCGATATCGACAGCGCCAAGGTGAAAACGGAAGCGGCGCTGAAAGACAAAATAGCAACGGATATCTCAAGCGGATTGAATTCAGGCGAAGTCGCCTTGCCGGCGGCGGAAAAAATAACGGTCACGAAATCGACAGCGGACGCGAAAGTCGGGGATATGGCCTCCTCATTCAATTATACCGTCCAGGCATCGGCAGTCGCGCTCGTTTTTTCCGAAAGCGACGTCAGGAAAATAGTCGAGAAATCCTTGGGCAGCCAACCGCAGCCCCAAGATGCCAGCGAGACGATATCCAAAATAGAATATGGGGCTGTCAGTCCGAATTTTGACAATTCGACGCTGGATCTGAAAGTGCATGCGGAAATGACCATCGTGCCGAACATCGACAGCAAGCAGATCAAGAAAGAACTGCTGGGAAAGAACGTCAGTCAGATCGCGGACATCTTGAAAAAATATCCAGCGATAAAAAATGCGAATGTGCAGCTTGAGCCCACATTCGTTTCCTATATACCGCAATATTCACAGCGGGTGGACATCCAGATCGACACGAGCGGCCAATAGGCCCAGTCTGAGCCAAATATGCCGGCTAAAGAGGTCGTTTTCCGGTCCGGATCCCTGGTGGGGCGGGCGCGGTGGCCCGAGGGGTTGACAAGAAATCAGTATCTTGTTAAGATTGCTATACGTTTTTGAAAAAACTTAATAGCTTATCCAGATAGAGGTTTTTTACTATTTGAATTTTCACGAATGAGGATAGTTTTCTGGAAGTAATTCCCTCTATTTTTATGTTGTAAAGCAAGGTAAAATATGGCTCCAAAACAGGAAAAAGAACTCATCAAGCTCGAGGGAATCGTTATGGAAACATTGCCTAGCACGACGTTCAAAGTCCGCTTGGACAATGGGCACGAAGTGCTGGCGCATATTTCCGGAAGGATGCGGGTGAACTACATCAGGCTGCTTCCCGGAGACCGGGTCCTGATGGAAATGAGTCCCTATGACCTGACCAAAGGAAGAATAACTCAACGAATGTAAAAAATATGAAAGTACGAGCATCAGTCAAAAAAATATGTGCGAAATGCAAGATCGTAAGACGCCGAGGCAAGGTCTACGTCATTTGCACGACGCCGAAACACAAGCAGCGACAAGGATAATAATTTATTGATTTTAAACTTTAGATTTAAAGTTTAAAATTATTTTTTGTGTATATGATACGTATTGCCGGAATCAACCTTCCTGATGAAAAAAGAATCGACATCGCCCTGTCATATGTCTATGGCATCGGACCTTCGACGAGCCGCAAAATCTTGAAATTGCTCAACATTGACGCGAATATCCGCACGAAACAGCTGTCCGCCGAAGACGCGAACAAGCTTCGTGACGAAATCGAAAAGAAATACAAGGTGGAAGGGGAATTGAAACACGGAGTGAAAATGAACATCAAACGGCTCAAAGAAATCGGCAGCTACCGCGGCACCAGGCACTCGAAAGGTCTTCCGGTGAACGGACAGCGGACCAAGACCAACAGCCGGACAGTCCGAGGCAACGTGCGCAGGACGATGGGCAGCGGACGCAGGACGGAATCCAAGACATAAACCATAATTTGAATTTTCATAAGCAGATATGGCAGAAGAAATCAAAACAATTACTGAAGAAGTCATTGACGAGGCGCAGGCCGCTCCGGCTCTTTCTGATGCAGGCAAAGTAGCTGAAGTCACGGAAGCTGATGCCAAGAAGAAGAGGAAGAAGCTCAAAAAACAGATCAGCAAAGGCCAGGCACACATCAAGTGCACATACAACAACACGATGGTCATGATTTCGGATACGACGGGGGCGCTCCTCGGCTGGTCAAGCTCCGGACTTTTGGGATTCAAGGGCGCCAAAAAGGCGACTCCCTATGCCGCGACCCAGGTCGTGCAGGACGTTTCGGAAAAAGTGAAGAAATATGGTGTGACGGAATTGGAAGTGTTCGTCCGGGGAGTGGGCAGCGGACGCGAATCATCCATCCGATCCCTGGCAAACCGCGGGTTTGAGCTCACGGCGATCAAGGACGTGACACCGATTCCTCACAACGGCTGTCGGCCGAAGAAACCAAGAAGGGTATAACGCAGGTTTTTAATGAATAATATCAGTGTAAATTAGGGATTTATAACTTTATGGCCAGAGATTTATTGGGATCAAAATGCAAAAGGTGCCGCCGGGCATCGGAGAAACTTTTCTTGAAAGGTGACCGATGCAACAGCTCGAAATGCGCCATCGTCAAGCGTCCGTACGCTCCAGGCGTCCATGGAAAGAATATTTCCCGGGGAGCAAGCGAATTCGGAAAGCAGCTGGCGATGAAACAGCGCATCAAGCGCATCTATGGTGTGCTCGAAAAGCAGTTCCGCAAACACTACACGGAAATCGAAAAGAAATCCGGAGTGACCGGTGATCTGCTGATGGGACGCCTTGAAATGCGGTTGGACAACGTGGTTCGCAGGATGGGCTTTGCCAGTTCTCCGATCCAGGCCAGGCAGCTGGTCACCCACGGAGCCTTTTTGGTCAACGGCAAGAAAAACACCATTCCGTCATATTGGATCAAGATCGGGGACGTGGTGAGCATCAAGGAATCAAAGAAGAGCAACGCATATTTCACGAACCAGATCCAGGCCTTGAAGAACAAAAAAGATTTTCCTCGTTGGATCCAATTCGACCAAGCCAAGATGGAAGGCAAGGTCATCGCGGGGATAACCCGGGAAGACGTGGGCATCCATGTCGATCCGCAGATGGTTGTCGAATCGTATTCACGTTAATAGTATTTCATTTTTTTGTTTTCTATAACTTTTTTAATCAAAAACGCGTGCTTGTGGAGATTCCACAATCATCCGTTCGAAAGAGGATATGCAGACAGTGTCACTTCCTCAAAAACCAAAGTACACCCCCATCGATGAGAAGAGCGGGAAGTTCGAAATCATGGGATGTTATCCGGGTTATGGTATGACCCTCGGTAACGCGCTCCGGCGCGTGCTTTTGGCATCTTTGAAAGGCTCAGCGGTAACTTCAGTGAAAATCAAGGGAGTTTCCCATGAATTCTCGACTTTGAACGGCGTGATGGAAGATGCGGTGCAGATCATCCTTAACCTCAAGAAAATCAGGTTTAAAATGTATAGCGACGAGCCGGTCAAAGTCACCCTCAAGTTCAAAGGTGAAGGGGAGGTGACAGCCAAGGAAATCAAATGTCCTTCCAGCGTGGAAGTGGTGAACAAGGACCAGATCATCGCGACTGTGACTGACAAGAAAACCGAATTGGAAATGGAACTGGAAATCTCCAACGGCTTGGGTTATGTGCCGATCGACCAGCAACACCGCCCGGAAAAGGAAATCGGCGTCATCGCGATCGATGCCGTGTACACTCCGATCCAGCGCGTGAACTATGAAGTTGAAAATATGCGCGTCGGCAAGCGGACGGACTACAACAAGATCACTTTGGATATCGTGACTGACGGCAGCATCACTCCGGAAGAAGCCTTCATGAAAGCGGTGGCCATCCTGGTGGAACAATTCTCGGTCTTGGGCGG
>JBGQBV010000020.1:0-10493 GCA_041494985.1 Minisyncoccia bacterium | reverse complement strand
TATTTATTAGGAAATCACCCGTTTGTTATGCCTCTATTATACATCAGAATCGGATCTTTTCACAGCCGCAAAAAACAGGCTCCAGGGCCTGTCTGTGACGGTTTTAATTTTGATTCATTTTATTTTCCCATTCCGAAAACAGCGACCAGCACGCCGATGAGCGCTGTGACCATCGTGAAGATCCAGGCGCGCATCACGACTTTCGATTCCGGCCAGCCTTTCGCCTCAAAATGATGATGGATGGGCGCCGCCAAAAAAACTTTCCGCTTGAATATCTTCTTGCTGGTGAGCTGGATCACCACACTGCCTGATTCCAGCACATATAGGAAAACGATGATGAAAAGCAGCAGCGCCGAGTTTGTCAGCATCGCCACCACGCCCAAAGTGGCACCGAGCGAAACTGCGCCCGTGTCTCCCATGAAAAAACGGGCCGGCGGGATATTGAACCACAAAAAGGCCAGCAAAGCGCCCGCGATGGCGGCGCAAAAAGCCGAAAGGTCGACCTTATTCTGCATGAACGCGATGATCGCAAAAGAAAGGAAGCCCATCAGCAGGACTCCGCCATTGAGCCCGTCCAGGCCGTCGGTCTCATTGGAAGAAATAGCCGCGAAGAGGATCACGAAAATAAACAGCGGAATATACCAAAGTCCGAGCGCGAAATTGCCCATGGCTGGGATATGGATCACGTTCCAGTCCAGCTTGTAGTAGAACCACCAGGCTCCGACGGCCGCGATGGCGATCAGCCACCCGAAACGCATCGCGAAACGCATTCCTCCGCCTTTATTCTTCCCCCAACCCCGCACGCTCATGATATCGTCGAAAAGTCCGAGCACGCCGGCGCTGGCCAGCGCGAACAGGGGCAGCCACACTTGCGGCCGGCTGAAAAAATCAAGCCGGGCAAAAAAATTGATACTGAACAGCTTGGCGATGGACGGCAGGATGAAATGCGATGCCAGAACCAAGACGACGACCGACAGCCATATGATCACGCCGCCCATCGTCGGAGTTCCCGCTTTTTCCGCATGCAGATTGTTCACAAAAGTCAGCTTCTCGCCGTTCACGTCCGTGCTTTTGATTTTTATCCCGATCCTATATTTATAGAGCATGTGCGTCCACAGTGGCGTGATGGCGAACGCGAACAGAAAAGCCGCCAATCCCGTGACGAGGATCTTCATGACATTGATTATCTCAGGAATTGTCTGAAATTGGGCAAATTGCATATTATGGTTTCATTTAGGCTGAATTATCTCCATGCGTACGAACTGAAAGCCCAGCTTACCATCGTTTTGATATCTTCCCAGCGGGTATTGTCATCCAGAACGACGGAGATGATACGGTGCTTCGAACTCGGATCCGCAACCACCATCAGCAGCGAATATCCGGCCAACGGCGTGAATCCGGTCTTGCCGCCAATGACGTTCGGGATCTGGTCCAACACCTGGTCGGTATTCAAAATCGTGTGCTCGATCTTGCCGTCCGAGGATGCGATGATCGAATTGTTCGGCAGGCGGAACATCTTCCACACAGTGTCATATCTGAGCGAATAAGCGGCGATCCGCGCAATATCATAGGCGGAAGAATAACACTCTGATTCGCGCCCTTCGGGTTCCAAGCCGGACGGCGTGCAGAAATGCGTGTCGGTCAACCCCAACTCTTTTGCCTTCTGGTTCATCAGGTCGGCAAACGCGTCCTGCGATCCCGCTATATGCTTGCCCAAAGCGATCGCGGCATCGTTCGCGCTGTTCATCAGCATGGCCTGCAGCAGACTTCTGACAGATATCTTTTCCCCCACTTTCAATCGCTGGCTGATGCAGTAGCCGGTGCGCGGGCAGCCGATTTTCGTGCCTTCCACATACACAGGTTCCTCATCGACAGTCACGTCCTCATCCAGATTTTTTATTTTTTCCATCACCAACACGGCGGTCATCAGTTTGGTGAGCGAAGCGATCTGGCGCTGCGTCCTGCCGTCGCTATAGTGCAGGATCGTTCCGCTGTCAGCATCGATAATCACGGACGCATGGGCGTCCGGGACGACCAGGTCCCTTATCCCGGCCAGACGTACGGGCTGATATTCAGGGCTGTCGACAGCCTGCGCCTTGGTCTGCTTGGAAAAATCATTTTTCCGGCTGGTCTCGGCTCCCGCTACCACGCCTTGGATTTCTTGATCGCCGATCACGACATCGGCCTGCACCTGTTTTCCGCCAGAAAAACTTTCTTGAGCCAACAAGAAAGGATTCAGCGGAAAAAATATCATCATCAGAATGGTCGCCCCTATCCCCATAATATCTTATTCGTTAGATATGATTGAATTTATTCTTTCGTCTACCGACAGTATATCATACTGCGGCAATTTTTTCACGTCATCTGTGCCGAGCTTCTTGAGAAAATCGAAAGAAATCGAATAGACATAGCCTCTGGCGTCGCGGAGATTGTCGCTTCGCTCGATCAGGCCGCGCAGCAAAAGATTGCGCAGCGTGTAGGAACAGTTCACGCCGCGGATCGCCTCGATTTCCGTCTTGGAAATCGGGCCGCGATATGCGATGATCGAGACGACTTCCAGCGCCGCGTTGGAAAGCGAATCCTGCAGCTCGTTTTTCACCAATTGCTCGACATGCTGCGCGTTTTCCGGATTGGAAACCAGCTGGATTTCCTCGCCTTTCTGCAAAAGCGCCAGCCCGCTCCCGGCTTGGGCATATCTCACGCTGAGCGCCTCCAGCGCTTTTTCCACTTCCTCGATTTTTTCCGCCAGGATCTTGGCCAGCTTGGCTTTCTTGATCGGCTCGCCGCTCACGAACAAGACGCTTTCGATGATTGATTGCATTTTTTCCTGCTCCATATTTATTAAAATCATAAATTCCAAATCCTAAATCCTAAATAAATTCAAATATCAAAATTATAATTTTCAAAATATTTTGGATTTTTTTATTAGAATTTCGATATTATTTAGAAATTAGATATTAGAAATTAGAAATTTTTATTGCTTATGTTTCATATGTATCTCTGAAAACAGTTCCCCTTGCTCCACGTGGATCAGCCGCTGCTTCACCAGTTCCAGCATCGCCAGAAAAGACACCACGATTTCAACTTTGTCCACGGTGTTCGCCACCAGCTCGGAAAACGACGTCTGCACCCTTTCCCTCAGTGTGTTCTGCAAATGGACAATCCTTTCTTCCAACGTCAGCACCTCTTTCACCATCTCTTCTTCCAATTTTTCCACCACCGGGATTTCGCCGAGGATTTTCGCAAAGACTTTTGCCAGATCATCGCCCGTGATGTTTGCCGGCGGATAGAAAACCACGCCCAAGCCCGAGAATCCGTCGCGGGAAAAACTCATCCGGGGAGAATCATAGAGCGGCGCCAGATTCTTGGCGGCTTCCTTGAACTTCTTGTACTGCGCCAGCTGGTGCTCCAGATCCTTGATTTCCTCCTCTT
This sequence comes from Minisyncoccia bacterium, assembly GCA_041494985.1. Classification (GTDB taxonomy): domain Bacteria; phylum Patescibacteriota; class Minisyncoccia; order Moranbacterales; family GWC2-37-73; genus JBGQBV01. Next base: position 7,061 of record JBGQBV010000020.1, on the reverse strand, counting down.
CTTCTTCGGTAAATTGGATCAGCGGCAGCAACGCTTTCGACTTGATCAAGATCAGCCGCGCCGCCACCGACAAGAAATCAGCCAGATGCGCCAGCGTGATGTCCTGGGCATTGGCGATATATTCCAGATATTGATCCGCTATTTTCGCCAGACTGACCCGGGTGATGTCCAGCTTCTCCTGCTCCGTGAGCGAGAGCAGCAGGTCCAGCGGACCTTCGAATTGTTCCAGTTTTATATGATAAGCCATAACCGATTATGCGATCAATTGTTTAGCCCATCTCCGGCGCCGGTTTGCATTTGCATTTCGCGTCCATTTCCGCCTCGCACTTGTTGTCGATCAGGTGGAGCGCCGGATATAGTCCGGCCAATGTGACGGCCGCCACCAGCAAAAAGACATATTTCATCGGGAAGACCACCAGCAGCAAAGCGGACAAGGCCGCGCCTGAAATATATCCCACGGAACAGGCGGTCCGGAAAAAACTGATGACATCCATGTCCCGCCCGTCGATCTTCTTGTAGAAATATGAATCGCGCAAAATCTCAATGATGGCCGCGCCGATGCGCGTCGCAAACAGGACCGCGCCCCAGACCCAGACCGCGCTGCTGGTGATGAAAAAAACGCTGCCGGCCGAAACACCCATGATGATGAGCCCCGCGATGAGCATTTCCTTTTCCCCGAGCTTCTTGTCCGCCAAAAGCCCCAGCGGATATTGCAAGATTACGAACGGCACGAGCATGATCGTGAAGATGACGCCGATCTGGTTCCAGGAAAGGCCGCGGTCAAGCAGATAGAGCGGCGTATAGACGACCATCAACGCATAGAAAAATTCCAAAACGAAAGAGATGGCATAGATCTTCATCACGTCCCTGTTGACGAAAATCTTCCGCACCAGGTCGGAAATCGTCAGCTTCTGCTGGAACTTATGGTTGGCGCCCCTGAGTCCGACCAGCCCGATGATGAATATGATCATATACATCACCATGGCCGTGAAAAACAATCCGTCAAAACCGAATTTCGACAGCAACCTGGTCGAAAGGAACGGCCCGAGCAGGATTCCCGCGTTCATGATCGTCAGATGCATGCCCCTGATCCTCCCTGACCGCCGGTCTTCAGAATAAGATTCCAAAATGATGTCGAGCGCCACCCAGGTGAGATTCATCACGATGATATACGCCATCAGCAGGATGACCCCGATGCCCGAAGGCTGGACGAAGATGAGAAAAGCGACAAAACATATCTGCAGGAAAAACAACAGGAAAAAAACCGTATACTTCCCCAACCTGTTGATCATCTTGTGCAGATTGAGCAGTCCGATCAGCACCAGCGCATACGCGACGAAATAAAAGGCGCTGACATTTTCCGACCTGAGCGATTGCCGGAAATAATCCGAAAGCACATAGGCCAGCAACGCTCCGGCGAAACCGAACAAAAAAGAAATGAAGTTTATCAACCTCAATTTACTTTCGTCAGATTGTTCGATGTGCCGCGTCTTTTTTGTCATTGTGTCTGTTTTTATCCGCGTATTTTTTAAGATGGACCTATACGATTTTCTTTTTTGTCTTTTTCCTGTCCGGAGCGCTGATTTTCGCCAAGATGCCTACCAGCCTGTTTTCTTCCTCGTCATCCCTGGCAGAAATAATGGTTATTTTTTCAACCTCGATTTCGATTTCTTTCTGTACCGAGGAATTTTTTTGCGCGCTGATCGGACACTCTTTCACTACCCCCTCGATTCCCACCAAAAATCCTTTTTCTATTTTCTGTGACATCGCATACGCATATTTGTTGTCAGGAATCACCAAAGCCTTGATCAGATAGCCGCTGTCCTTGATGCTGATGAAAAGCAGCCCGCCATGGTTTTGGATCCCCTTTACGATTCCGGAAACCTTGACTTTCGCGCCGACCGGGCAGCCCGCCTGCTCGATAGAAACATAACCGTCCGAATTTTCCATATATTTCAAAGATTCCGGTTAGGGAGTCAACCGCTTCACGTCCCTGGGAAACAAAATCGCTTCCTTAATACTCTTCAAGCCGAGCATCTGCTGGACGATACGCTCAGATCCAAGTCCCCATCCTCCGTGCGGCGGCATTCCATATTTGAAAATATCCAGATAATGTTCGAAACTTTCCGGTTTCAGCTTGTGTTTTTTCATGTTCGCCACCAGTTGGTTGTAGTCATGAATCCGCTGGCCTCCGCTGGCGATCTCCATACCTTTATATAGAAGATCGAAAGTTTCCGTATATTTAGCGTCTGCGCTCGGCATCGAATAGAAAGGCCGGATGCTGGACGGATAGTGCGTCAGGAAGATGAAATCGCTTCCGTGCTGTTTCTTCGCCCATTGGCAGATCAGACGCTCGCCTTCGGAATCGATGTCTATGGTTTCCATTTTTTTGCCGAATTCTTTTTCCAAAATCGCCACCGCCTCAGTCAATTTCATCCTGGGGATGCTGCCGACCGGCAGGATCTGCGCTCCATATTTTTCCAATTCCTTGGTGCATTTTTCAGAAACCGTTTTCATGACATAGACCATGGTCTTTTCCAGTTCCGCCATCACATCCTCCACGCTTTCGATGAATCCCATTTCGGCGTCCATGCCGATATATTCATTGACGTGCCGGGTGGTGAAGTGCGGCTCCGCACGGAAAACCGAACCGACCTCGAAAACCCTTTCGAAAATCCCGACGCCGGCTTGCTTATAGAACTGCGGGCTCTGCGCCAGATAGGCGTCCCTTTCGAAATATTTTATCTTGAAAAAATTGGCGCCGCCTTCCGTCGCCGCGTTCACGATCTTCGGCGTCTTGATTTCCATAAAGCCTTCCCGATTCATGAAGTCGGCATATGCCTTCAAAACTTCCGCATAGATCCCGAAGATAGCTTTGACTTTCTCGTTGCGCAAAGTCAACACACGATTGTCCAGCAAGGTGTCCAGATGCAGATTGAAATCCTCCGCGGAAATGTCCACCGGCAGATCGCCCTCCGGCTTGGACAGGATATTGATCTTCTCCACCTCGATCTCCACGCCGCCCGTTGCGGATTTTTCATTGCTGGCTTTAGCCGGACGTTCTTTCACGAGGCCTTCCATTTCGATCACGAACTCGCTGCGCAGCGCTTTCGCGTTTTCATACGCTTCCGTGTGATTCGGCAAAACTACCGTCTGGATGATTCCCGTCCGGTCCCGAAGGTCGATGAAGATCAGTTTGCCATGATCGCGCCGGACATGGACCCAGCCGGAAATCTTCACATTTTGCCCGACAAATTTCGGCGTATCGATGATGTTTGTTCTTTGCATAGACGAAAATGCTAGTTTAATAATTCTGCGGCCTTCTTGGACAGATCGCTCGGCACGACTTGGGTTTTCGCATAAAAAGCGGTGATGCCCATCTCCTTCACGGCCTTGATATCTTCCTCATTGAGCGAGGCGGACAGCACGATGATCGGAATGTTTTTCGTCTTTTCCTCCAGCTTCAGCCGACGGATGATTTCCTCGCCGCCCGTAGCCGGCATGACCATGTCAGTAATGATAAGATCGAATTGTTTTTCCGCCGCCAGCTTGCTGCCCCACGCGCCGTTTTTCGCGTATTCGACCGCATAGCCGTCATCTTCCAGTTTTTTCCCGAACATTTCCAGAAAAATTTCCTCATCCTCGATGAACAGGATGCGCTTCTTCTTGTTTCCATCATCTTCATTCCTTCCTTCGAGTCGGTTTTTGTTTTTTCTCTGTTCTTCATATTCCTGGATGATCCTTTTCAGTTCGACGACCAAATCCGAAGGATTGAATTGCATCTTCCCGATAAACCCGTCGGCGCCGTTTTCCCGGGCCTCCTTCTCGTGTTCCAGCTTGTCCAGATTGCTGAAAATGATGACTTTGAGGTCCGGACTGTAGTTGCCGCTTTTTTTCAATTCCTTGAGCACATCCATGCCGCTCATTTCCGGCAACACCATGTCCAACAGCACCAAATCGAACGGTTTCTCGCCGGCGAATTTGAGCGCCTCCCTGCCCGTGACCGCATTGGTCACCTCAAGTCCGGCCGCTCCGAACTTCTTCACATATATCTCGGCGATCATCGGATCGTCTTCAACAAGCAGGATTTTACACATTAATTTGATTCGTAATAAAAACTTAGAATATCATTATTGTACCTAAAGAAAAGGAAAAAGGCAACATTCGCGAAAAAATTTTAAGTTTTAAATTTTAAGTTTTAAATGAATTTAAAAAATGACAAAAAATTTTAAAATTTAGAAATTTGATATTGATTTAAAATTTAAAATTTCTAATTTAAAATTGGGAATATTCCTGAACACTTCAGATAAAAACATCTACATGCTCTCAATTTTTTCCACAATACTATCAATAATCCATGCGGGTGTGCTCGCGCCGGCCGTGACTGCCACTTTCCCGAACCCGGCAAACCACTGTTTTTCCAGCTCAGCGGAGCTTTGGATGAAATGCGATTCAGGATTGATCCGCTTAGCGATTTCCCAAAGGCGGGTCGAATTGGCGCTTTCAGGACAGCCGACAACGATGACCACGTCATTTTTTTGCGCCAATTCCTTCATTTCGGTCTGGCGATTGTGCGTCGTCAGGCAGATCGAATCAACGATTTCCACCTGTGGATATTCCTGGGCGATCGCGCTCGCGCTGGCAGCGACAAATTCCTGATCCTGCGTCGTCTGTGAAATGACCGCGATCTTCCTGTTTGGATCAAGGGCGAGACGCTGCAAATCTTCCTGGGTTTCCACGATGGAAACTTTGTTCTCCGCCCAACCGCATATTCCGATGACCTCCTTATGTTTTTTCTCGCCGATGATGACGATCTGCGCTTCGCGACCCAAAAAAGTTTTAGCCAACCGCTGGACTTTGATCACCCGCGGACAGGTCGTGTCCACCAACGGCACGCCGTATTTCTCCGCCAAGGCGTAGATTTCCGGTCCGACGCCATGCGCCGTGATGACCAATGTTCCGACTTTATCTTTAATCTTGGCAAAAAAATCTTCCGACGTCCCTTCGATGGAAACTTTTTGCACACCCAGTTTCTCGATTTTTTCCACCACGTCGCTGTTGTGCACCAATGAACCCAAGATGAAAATCGGCCGTTTGGTCTGCGGATCCTTGGCGATCTTTTCCACGATCCCGTAGGCTCGCGCCACGCCTTCGCAGAACCCGGCATATTTGCTGAGGGTAATTTCCATATGCGATAAGTCAAAAAAACCACCGAGGAATACGGATTTTTCGAGAAGTTCTTGTCTGAGAATCCCTCTTTTCCCTGAAATTTTTTGTTTCTTGTGCCGGGAGCACGGAAAATTTCAGAAGGAAAAGAGAGGGTTTGAGTCAGCTTCGGAGAAAAATCCGGATTCCGAGGTGATATAGGTTATACGTATCAAACAGATTTAATTTTTCCAATAAACTCATCCGCCGACATGATTTCGCTTTCCGCCGCGCTGCGCCTCTTCACTTCCACTCCGCCGGCCGCCAGCGATTTCTTGCTGACCACCAGCCGGAGCGGGATCCCGATGAGGTCGCTGTCCGCGAATTTCTCGCCGGGCCGCGCATCGCGGTCATCAAACAGGACTTCGATGCCCTTTTCCAAAAGTTTTTCATAAATCTTTTCCGCTTCCACATCTTCGCCCAAGCTCAGCAAGTGCACCGCGAATGGCGCGACCGCTGCCGGCCACATCATTCCCTTTTCATCATTGAACGCTTCCACGATCGTGCCCATCAGCCGGGAAATCCCGATTCCATAAGAACCCATGAAAACAAGCTGATCTTCGCCTTTTTCGTCTTTGTACTTCAAATTGAAGGGTTCCGAAAATTTATGACCCAAGGAAAAAATATTACCGACTTCGATGGCTTTCTTTTCCACCAGTTTATTTTTGTCCAAACCGAGGTCTTTCAGTACCTCATCCGTATACACCTCTTTGTTGACGGCAATCTTTTTTTCTTCATCGACATAAATAAGATCCTCGCCGGCTTCGCTCAGCGTCTGGAACTCATGGGAATATTTGGAAAAAGAACCGCCGGAAGCGAAAGTGAGGAATGTCCTGTCTCCCAAACCGACCCGCTCAAAAACGGTCTTATACGCCGCCTTGGCTTTTTCATAATATTCATCATGCTCAGCCTCATTTTTGGAAAAAGAATACAAAGCTTTCCAGAAGAATTCCCGGCCGCGCATGATCCCGGATTTCGCCCGCGCCTCATTACGAAAGACTGTCCGGATGTCATACACATAGACCGGCAGATCCTTGTGTGAAGATATGAAATTGGTCATGATGTTGGACATCGGTTCTTCATGCGTGAAAGCCAGTCCGAGCTCAGTGCCATTTTTCAGATCGGTCTTGAACCAGGTGTCCACCACCTCATGGCTCCAACGATTAGTTTTTTCCCAAACTTCTTTTTTCTGCAGCGCCGTGGATTGCATTTCCATTCCTCCGGTCTTGTTCATTTCCTCCCGGATGATGTTGGAGATCTTATTGACCACCCGGAGCCCCAAAGGCAAAAGGGTGTATACGCCCGCCATTTCTTTGTAGATAAACCCGGCGCGGATCAAAAGCTGGGCGTTCACGCTCACCTCATCTTTCGGCGCCTCCTTCTTGGTCTTGGTAAAAAGTTTGGATTGTTTCATTTCGATTATTTTAGCTGATTTTAATTGCTTGCTCCATATATATGGTTCAGTTTAATGCATTTTCATGCTAAAATCAACCAGTAATTGCTTTTTTGCGTTATTATCATATAGTTGAATAACTATGCCCATCCAGCAGGAAAAGAAAATATATATCGTCATTCCCGCTTTCAATGAAGCAGGTGCCATTCAGGATGTCATCAAAGAGGTGCGAGCAGCTGGATATCGCGATATTATCGTCGTCGATGATGGCAGCACAGACAACACCTGGCAAAAAGCCCAGGAGACAGGAATTGTCGCGCTCAGGCACAAGATCAACCGCGGCAAGGGCGGCGCCACCAAAACCGGCATCGAGGCCGCCAAATTGCTCGGCGCCGAGATTATTGTTACTATGGACGGAGACGGCCAACATGATCCGCAGGATGTCAAAAAACTCATCCAGCCG
>JBGQBV010000019.1:0-10497 GCA_041494985.1 Minisyncoccia bacterium | reverse complement strand
TTGATGCGGGCCACCAGGCCATCCATCACTTGTCTCGGCAAAACCATGGCGTCATGCAGGATGCCATCGATGCGATACCTGACGCGCACTTCCTTTTCGTCCGGTTCGATGTGGATATCGCTGGCGGACTGCAAGATGGCATGCTTAAGCAGCGTATCCACGATCCGGATGATCGGCAGGTCCTGCGCGATTTTTTCCAGATCCTGCTGTTCATCTCCGCCGGCCGCCACATCGTCGGAATTCTTGCTGATGATGTCGCCGAATTCCGCTTTCAGGCTTTTTTCATATTGCCGCAGGATGGCGTTGATGCTTTCCTCATTCGTCAGGCAGGGAACGACTTTCAAACCCGTTTTTTTCCGGATGAAATCGATCGTCTGCAGATCTTCCGGATTTTTCATGGCCACCTTAAGGTTCTTCCCGTCTTTCTCAAACGCCACGATGCTGTATTTCTTGGCAATCGGTTCCGGGATGATCTGCAGGATGTCGGCGGTGATCGTCTCCTTTTCCAAATTCACAAAAGGGATGCCGAGAATGTACGAATACAGTTTCCTAAGTTCGTTCTCGTCAATCAATTTGTTTTCCACGAGCAAGTCGCCCAATTTCTTGTTGGACAAGCCCGCTTGTTTGAAATTTTCTTCGATGACCTTGCTGTCAAGCATGTTCGCATCCAGAAGAAAATCTTTCAGTTGTTTGTTTTCTATTTGCATTTTATTTTTTTGTTTTTTTGTCCGGCCTATGTTGAAAAAATGCTAGCGCATGTTCAGGATGCCTTTTATTTTTTCCGTCACTTCCTCAAGCTTGTAGTCAGCTTTGACCAGATAGGTCGTGGCTCCCAGTTCCAAGGCGCGCTCCACGTCCGAAACGCTGTCCAAGTTGGTCAGCAGCACGATCGGGATGTTTTTCAGCTGTTCATCCGCCTTGATCTCCTGCAGCACTTCGAATCCGTCTTTTTTCGGCAAGATGATGTCCAGCAGAATCAAGTCAGGTTTTGTCTCCGCTGCCATCCGGACGCCGATTTCGCCATCCGGAGCGCTAGCCACCTCGAACCCTTCGCTGCCGATGTATTCTCCCAGGGCTTTCTGCAGCACGGCGTCATCCTCGATGATCAAGATCTTTTTTGCCATATTTTTATTTATTTAAATTTAGATTGCTTACTTCTTTGGAGACCGGCAACGTGAAATAGAATTCGGAGCCGACATTTTCAATGGACTTGAACCAGAACGTTCCGCCGGATTGCTCGATGATATTCTTGGCGATGTATAGTCCCAGTCCGGTGCCGTCGGTCTTGGTCTTGACCGCATTGCTGGAGCGGAAAAATTTTTCGCAGATCCTGCTTTGCTCCGCCCGAGGAATCCCGACGCCGTTATCCCGGATGCAGGCCTGGACAGCATCGTCCTGGCCCTCCAGGAAGATTTCCGCCACCCCGTTTTCATGCGTATATTTTATGGCGTTGGAAATGAGATTGTCCAGCACGACTGCGATGCGCCGCTTGTCGGCAACGACCGCCAATGAACTGACCGGGCAGGACATGTTGACCTTGACTTTGGAGGCCTCCGCCAATTCTTTCTGCGAAGCCATCGCTTCATGGACCATCGCGCACAGGTCGATCTTGTCTTTGGACAAAGCGAGTTGCCCCTGGTCGATGCGCGCGACATCCAGCAGGTCGTCCACCAATCTCCCCATCTTGTGACCGGAATGCGCGATCTCCTTGACGATGCCCGTTTGTTTTTCACTAAGTCCTTCGGAAAATTTCGAGAGTAGAAGTTCAGTTTCCCATTTCATCTCGGAAATCGGCGTCTTCAGCTGGTGCGACGCGATGGAGATGAATTCAGTTTTCATCTTGTTGGCCTTGGCGACTTCCGTGACGGTCCGGATGATGAAATTTCCGATCGTAAACAGCAAAATGACAACCGAGGCTTCGCTGATGATCACGATGTTCGGATTGTCATAATTTTCCGAAACGACATAGATGCCGGTCATGGCCGCAATGATGATGACACCCATCACGATGAACAGGAAACTGGGCGTCTGCCACACGCTGACCCCGAGCTCATCCGCTTCTTTTTTCAAATCAAACTGCTCTGCAATCTCTTGCTTATTCATTTTGTTTTTGCGCTGACTTAAAAGATAACCGCGTCTTTTTTCTATCATCATTATAGCACAGAATTGTTAAACCCAGAACCTAAAATTTTAAACATCGCAGTACTATTCGCCATCATAAACTCCCCCGATCTCATTCAAAAAAGTTTTGGTAATTTGCGGATCGGACTGCACCGGTGTGGAATTGTTCCATAAGACGTCAAACTGGGTTTTTAGCAGCTGGTGCAGTTCTTTGCTTTCCACGATAAAGCCGAAATTTTCCGCTTTGGACGACATAAACATCACTTTGTTGCCATAAGCCCAATAACCCATAGAAAACTCGATTCCTGCCGGGGCAATCCGCACTTCGCGCTGCACTTCCTTGCCGGGAGCCAGAAAGATGTTTTTCTCGATATCTTCTGACTTGTCCAGCGGCCAGATCACTTTGATGGAAATATTGCTGCGCACCCTTTTTTTGTTCAGTTCGTGCAAAAAATCCTCCCCGACCACTTTCATCACGTCTTTCACCGGCCAGCACAATTCGGTTTCCAAGTCGTCATACAGCAACACATCTTTCATCATCACCTTCATTTCTTCCACCCCTTCGAAATAGTGGAACTTCGGACTCATAAAATCCGCCTTTTGAGCGCTTTTTAGGCCTTTCAGCACCACTTCGAAATCCGTTCGCGTGCTTTCCAGCGCGTTTATTTTCTCATTAATGATGGTTTTGATGGTTTCCGGGGCGACCGCTTGCCACAGTTTCAGGTTATTTTTCTCACTTTGCAGCACCAGCCCATGCTGCGCCAAATTTTCCAGCAAGCCGTAGAGGGTTGATCTGGGCACATTCAGGCGCTTGGCGAGTTTCCCCGTGGGTAAAATTCCGCTATCTAAAAGGGCTACATATGCGTCAGAATGTTCCTTTTTTAAGCCAAATTTCTCAAATATCTTATCTAGCATAGGTTTATTTTAAAATTTAGTTGTCGTACTCCGCCGACACTATTTACTATATCATACTTTTGGAGTATAATCAAGAGTTACGATGGATTATGAGCGTTCGTTGAAAACTAAATAATAGCCGGCGGACTAAAAACGCAAAAGGAGGAGTATTATGTTTACGCATGAATTGACAAATCAAAAAGAAGAAAGAATACTGGATCTTATTATAGTAATGGGGATTATTGTGGTATTAGCGATTTCTGTATGTATAGGAATATCTTGCTTAGTTATTAGCATTGCAACACACAGCATTGCCACATTCTTTCTTGGAATTTTATTGATTGTATCCGTATTGGTAATTTTGGCTAAACTAAGCAGAATGACAGTAGTAAGTTTACTTGTGAGAATCTGGAAAGAATTCGTAATAGTTATTACGAGTATGGCCATTGCCACATTAGCACTCAGCGCTTTAGCGTTACTCCTACTTGCCGCAGTGTATATCTGTAGTTTCTTCTAAAATTAACAACTCAACCCGCACGGTCAATGATTGTGCGGGTTTTTCTTTTTCCAAACAAAAACAGCGAGATCCCTCACGCTGTTTTTTTATTTTGCATTTATATTCCGCATCCCATCCACACATTGTGAAGCGTGTAAGCAGGACCGTATTTTTTTCTAACAAGCTAAGAAGCTACACTTTAAATTCCACCACCTCCCCGTCATGCATCACATAATCCTTGCCGACCGTTTTCACCGCGCCCAGTTCCTTGGCTTTGCCCCACGAACCGATTTCTAAAAGTTTGTCCCATTGAATCACGTCGGCGCGGATGAATTTTTCCTGGAAATCCGTGTGGATGGCCGCGCCGGCTTCCGGTGCTGTCGAGCCTTTTTTGATCGTCCAGGCGCGGGTTTCCACTTTGCCGGTCGTCAAAAACGTTTCCAGCCCCAAAAGATCATAGGCGGCTACAATCAGGTCGTCGATATGCGAAACTAGGCCCATTTCCGCCTTTTCTTCGGCATTCATCTCGATCAATTCCTCCTCGATCTTGATGTCCAGTTTGATGTGCTGCTTTTTTTCCAATTCCGCCGGCAGTTTGGCGGCCACATCCGACACGTTGTAGACATACAAAAACGGCTTCATGGTCAGCAGTGACATCTCCCGCAAAATGGCTTTGCCGCCGTCTTCTTTCAGCATTTCTGAGAGACCTTCTGTTTCATTGGCCAAATGGCCAGATTCCAGGGTCGCTTTGACATTTTTGATCACCTCCGATTGCTTATCCGCGCCTTTTTTGTTCCCTTTGACCTCTTTTTCGATGCGCGTTTCGGTTTTGGCCACCGTTTCCAAATCGGCCAAAATCAGTTCCGTGTTGATCACTTCCATATCCCCCAGCGGATCAATTTTGTTGTGCACGTGCGTGATGGCGCCATTTTCAAAAACCCGCACCACCTGCGCGATGGCGTCCACTTCGCGGATATTGGCCAAAAACTTGTTGCCCAAGCCTTCGCCGACCGAAGCGCCTTTGACGATGCCGGCGATATCGACGAATTCCACCACGGCCGGCACGATTTTTTCCGTCTGCGACATCACCGACAGCTTGTCCAAGCGCACATCCGGCACTTTCACTACGCCCACGTTCGGTTCGATCGTGCAGAACGGATAGTTGCTGATATCCACCGGATTTTTGGTTAAAGCTTTGAACAGCGTCGATTTGCCGACATTTGGCAGCCCCACGATGCCTATTTGCAAACTCATAGATGTATCTTTTATATATTATGTCCAATTCAATTTACGCTATATCCCGAAATTATGCAATCCAAGCAGTTTACATGCCCGCTTTTTAGTGTTATATGTTATGTACTATGGAATTTGACCACATCCTTTGCCATTACGGAGAAATCGCGCTGAAAGGCAACAATCGGAACTATTTCGAGGCGCGTTTGATCCAAAACATCAAAGACCAACTGGAAGCTTTCGCTCCCGGCAGTGTTGAATATGCCTGCCCCTCCACCAAAATCCAAACTACCGGCACGCGAGATAATAAAACAACTACACAATTGAAACAGCATAATTTTGGTGTGGGGGTCAAAAAGATTTCCGGCGCCATTTTGATCAAACTCAACCCGAAAGGACTGGAAAACAAGTCCTCCGTCACAGAAGCGCTGCTGCACACGTTCGGCATCACCAATTTTTCTTTCGCGGCCAGCGTGCCGCAGGACATTGAAGCTTTGCAAAAGGCCTGCTGGCTGCTTTTAGAAAAAGAAAAGTTTGAAACATTCTGCGTTTTTACCCAGCGCTCCAATAAGCAATTTCCCCTGACTTCGCAGCAGATCAATGAGCAGGTCGGCGGCTATATTTTCGACCAATTGGGAGGCAAAAAAGCGGTGCGCCTCAAAAATCCGGATTGCACCTGTTTCATCCACATTGTCAACGACCTGGCGTTGGTGTCTTTGCAAAAAACCCAAGGTTTGGGCGGCATGCCGGTCGGCACCGGCGGCAAAGCGCTGGTGCTGATGTCCGGCGGCTTCGATTCTCCGGTCGCCGCCTGGTATCTGCTCAAACGCGGCGTGACGACTTCCTTCGCCCATTTCCATTCCATTCCCTACACCTCGAAAGCCTCGGTGGAAAAAGTGACCGAGCTGGTCGGCGTCCTGAAAAAATACCGCTCGTCAGCCACGCTGTATTCGATTCCTTTTGCCGAGGTGCAAAAAGAAATCATGTTGAAATGTCCGGAACCGCTGCGGATAATCCTCTATCGCCGCATGATGGTGCGCATCGCTGAAGCGCTGGCCAAAAGAGAAAAAGCGCTGGCGCTGATCACCGGCGACAGCGTCGCTCAGGTCGCTTCGCAGACTTTGGAAAACATCCTGGCCGTCAGCCAAGCGGCGACGTTGCCGATTTTGCGCCCGCTCATCGGATTAGACAAGGAAGAAATCATGCAAAAAGCCCGGACTATCGGCACCTATGACATTTCCAAGTTGCCGCACGACGATTGCTGCACGCGCTTGATGCCGAAAAGCCCGGAAATCCACGCCAAGCTGCCCGCTGTCCTGGTGGCGGAAGAAAATCTAGATATTGCAAAGTTGATCCAGGAAACACTGGTTAAGACTGAAAAAATCTTAGTCGTCTGACCGCTCCGTTTCCGTCCTGGTCCGGGCTTCGCTGGTTTTATCGCTTGAATAGGTTTGTTTATGCGTTTCCACGCCTTTCACTTCCGAGCGGCTGCTGTCAGAATCTTCGGCGGTTTCTTTTTTAGTTTGCGCTTCCCATTGCCGGACTTCTTTGGCTTCGAAAGTCTGCGGGTTTTTTTCCACGCCGATGATCTTCACATCCTCACCGACCGTGATGGCCGGATCCTTGGGTGTGGCAACGGGCTGTTGGACGTCCCAATCATTGCCGCTGTAGTCCTTGATCACGAAGTCGCCGCTACTGTCTTCCGCCTGCGTGACTTGTCCGCCCAGCAAGCCTTCGTCTGGATGAGTCCACAGCTTTTTCTTATCGACACTTAAAAACTGATAATACGGAACTTTGCTGGCCAAAACTGCGTCCAACTGTTTGCCAAAACCCAGGAAAAAGAAGGCGGTGCCCAAAGCGACGCTGAGGCCGATGCTGGCCAGCACCACCCGATAGACCCGATGGCGGTACCAGCCGCGGGTGTGAACGAAATAATAATACGCCAGCAGGGAAAAAACCGCCGCGCAGACGATCCAAAGATACGGCAGCGACAGCAGCAGATATTGCAGGAATGTCTTGTGCAGATATCTGTAGATATCCCAATCATGGTTCACCAACTGGTCGATGATGACCGATAGCGACAAGGAACCCACCAGCAAAGCCACCGCAAACATCGTCCAGATCACTGAATTTCTGGCCCGGAATTTCCACCGCGGAGCGGGCGCAAGATGCGTTTCCTTGATGCTTTGCAGAATTTTTTCACTCGTTGTTGCCATATCGTCTGTCGGATTATTTGCTTATTTCTTCGGCTTTTTTCTTGAATTGTTTCTTGGCGCGGCTGATCAGGGTCGCGACCGTCCCCATCGGCTTTTCCAAAATATCGGAAATCTCCTTATAATCCTTTTCTTCCAGGAATTTCAGCACCAGCACTTCCCGATAGCGTTCTTCCAGCTGATCCAGCACTTCCAGCACTTCCTGGGCGGTATATTTCTTTTCCAGATCCCTTTCGATGTTTTCTTCGCTGGCCAGGATGTTGAGAATCTGGGAGTCGCCTTCATAGGTGGTGGTCTTCGGCCGCGCCGTGACTTTCCGGAAATGGCTGATCACCTTGTTGTGCGCGATGCGATAGACCCAGGAAGAAAATCGGAGTTCCTGGTCAAAATCGTTGAGATTCTTGTAGGCGCTTAGGAAAACATCCTGCAGCAGATCCTCGGCGTCTTCCCGGGTGCCCCGGGAGATCCGCATGATATATCTTAAAAGCTTCCCCTCGTAACGTTGGACGAGAAAAACATAGGCCTCCGGGTCTTCCAGGGCTTTGGCTACCAATTCCTCGTCGGTCAGCCCGGAAATATCCACTTTTTCCGGTTCAGGAATATTGTTGGCTTTGTTTTTCATTTTTTAACGAAGACGCGTGTGTAAATATGTACGCATTCAGACAGCTTCCCATTTCATTTCTCCCCCATATCCGGCGTCTGTTTTTAAAAATTACCCATTGAGTGGACTTACCGGGAATCGAACCCGAAACTGAGCAATGCGAATGCCCTGTTATACCATTTAACTATAAGCCCGTATTAGTGTGGGGGTAAAAATGCCGCGTTCTACCACTGTACTATAGGCCCAAGCCTGTGCCCTCACTAGGAAGCTCCCTCGCTTCGCTCTTTGAAACCTTGCGGTTTCAATACTTCCACTCCGGGAAAACCTGGGTTTTCCCGACCCCTTTCCTCTGTTCGATTCTTGCTGCGTGCACAAAAACTTCGTTTCTTGTGCCCTTGCTAGGAATCGAACCTAGATCATGAGTTCCGGAAACTCACGTTCTATCCATTGAACTACAAGGGCAAGATGCTATTATACAACCTCTTTTATCGTATGTCTAATGATTTCCTGCGTATCCTTGAAAAAGACGGTGCCCTGGAAATTCTTACCGGCAATCATCAGCGGCAGCCAAAAGACGTCGTCCGGCCACATCGAGGCATATGGGATCTCGCTCAAAGCGAACCAGGCAGGCCGCATCTCTTCCGATTCAGCCGGCTGCCCCTCAAACTCAGAGAAACTGAAGATGTGGACTTCGATATCCGGGTTGCCTTCCAAGCCGTTGTCCTCAAATTTGAACAAGATCACGCCGCGCTTCCTCATGTCCAAAGGAATGATGCCCGCTTCTTCTTTCAGCTCGCGCCGCGCCGCCTGCTCGATCGTTTCGCCCGCGTGCACTTTGCCGCCGAAACCGTTCCACCTTCCAATCCCAAAGCCGCGCTTTTTCATGCCCAGCAAAATGCGCTCATCGTCGTACGCACAGCACAATGTCATTATTTTTTTCTCCATATGCTTATTTCACTTTCTTGCCCTCCCGGAAATCGCTGTATTTTTTCGTGAACGGTTTTTTGAAAATAATCACCCAAAAATGATTGATGACATACCGGAAACCGGTCATGATGATGCCTTCTTCGTGGAAACGGCGGCTGGACGTGTACATCGGCAGGGTGAATTTGAATTTCACCAGTCCGACTTTCTGGATGCGGCGTGCCACATCGGTATCCTCGCCGTAGAAATCGATAGCCACATTGTAGCCGCCGATCTTGTCCAGGGCGGTGCGACGAATGATGAAATTGCCGCCTTGCAGCATCGCTCCGATACCGAAAAAATGATGGTTGATGATGTGCCCGATGAACCCGAAGAAATAATAGACGTGCACTATGACATTCGTCAGCCGCGGCATTTCCGGATAGATATACGGACCGCTGAGCGCCACCAGGTTGGGATTGGCGGAAAATTCAGCAAACACTTTGTCTATCCAGCCCGGCGGAATCGTCGAATCCGAATCGACGTTGGCGATGATGTCGCCGCTGGAAGCCAGGTAGCCGCTGTGGCGCGCCTGCGACAAACCTTTTTTCGGTTCATATACAAGCTTCGCTTCAGGAAAAGACTTGGCAATCTCACTGGTCTTATCCGTACTGGCGTTATCCACCACAATAACTTCAATGTCATAATTAGTTTTTTTGATTTCACGAAAAACCGCTTCCAGACATTTGCCTAGATATTTTTCTTCGTTATAAGCCGGGATGACAAAACTTAATTTCAAGTCGGTATCCGCTTTTCTTTCCCGGCAACTGACGCAATGCTGGGAAAATATTCCCTGCCACGTTTCGGCGATTTTCCGAGCCGAGAAATTTTTCACAAAAGCGGCGGCACTCAGTCCCATTTCTTTCTGTTTGTCAGGATTTTTCAGCAGGAAAATTATTTTTTCGGCCAGCGCGTCCGCGTCCCCGACCGGCACCACGAATCCCCGGCTGCTGTCGCGGCCGACATAGTCCGGGAGCGCCCGCGCGTCCGCCACGACGGAAGGCATGCGCGTCGCCATGGCTTTCATCAGGCTGAGACTCTGCGTTTCCGCCGTGCTCATGATCGCGAATATGTCGCTCGCCTGATAGAGCTCGGCATGTGCCAGATCATCCACCCGGCCGAAAAATTTCACATTTTTTTCCAGTCCCAATTCCGCAGCCAGTTTTTTCAATTCTTCCTCCGCGCTGCCGCAACCGGTAACGGCCAGATTGGCGTTCGGAAATATTTTTTTCACTTCCGCCATGGCCCGGATGATGACGTCGATCTGTTTTTCCACCGCCAAGCGTCCGGTATAGAGCACCGCCATCTCGGACAGTCCGTATTTGTCTTTCAATTTTTTCTTTTCCTCTGCGCTGCCCGCCGGCGCGAAACCAGCGAGATCAATCGGATTGGAAAGGGCCCGACAGGGTTTTTTGAAACCGTTGGCTCTCATCTCATCCAACAGTCCTTGATATGGGGCGCTGACAAACTGGCAGCGGTTGTAGTACCAGGCGAAAAATTGCAGCCCTGCCCAGTCGAAAAACCGGTTATGCAAAGGCGCGTAGCGGGTAAACTCGGTTATCGGCGTGTGATTGGTCCCGATCAGGGGAATTTTCAAGATCTTCGCCATCAGCAGCGCTTCGATGCCCAGCCCGAAAGGGTCTTGCGTATAGACGATGTCAAAATTTTCCCGGCGGTATTTCCAGCTCTGCAGTCCGGTCGGGATGAAAAGCCGGGCTTGCTTCGTGGGCGAACCCAGATATGGCAACGACCACAGACGATGGATATGGATATTTTTTCCAAGCTCCAGTTCCGCAAATGGAATATTGGCCACCGCATGATCCTTGGCGCTGTAGCGCGGCGCAAAAAAATGGATCTCATGCCCGAGATCGGCCAGTTCCTTACCCAATAAGACGATGGAGTCGGAAATGCCGCTGATTTCCGGATAAAAATTGTCGGAAAAAATCGCAATTTTCATATGTTTCTGCAAACTTAAG
>JBGQBV010000018.1:0-11402 GCA_041494985.1 Minisyncoccia bacterium | reverse complement strand
CTTGTGCTCAGCGGCACATATAGTTTCACATTTTCCAAACTCGACCTCCAGCAAAGTTCCCCGCTCGACGCGATTTCATTCCCGCATAAAAAAGAAGTTTCCGCCAGCGGTAAGATATTCGAAATAGCCAAATAAAAAATATGTTTGATCTGACCAGTAAAATAAAATTGGGTCCTGCTTTACAGAAGAAATACGCTCTTGCCCGCATCCTGCTGCATCTCGCTTTCCTGGCAGGCGTGATTTTCGTGGCTGACCGGGTCCTTTTCCCTTCCGCCACGCTTGTCTTCTCCTTCGGCAATGCCAACTCCCTGAAAAATACGCTGGGCGCCCCGCACACGTCCGAACAGCCTAATGTCCTGGCAAAAAGCAGCGTGGCGGCGAACGGCAATCTGATTTTTGACGCGAATCCTGTCGGTAATTTTTCCGATGCCACCATCACGTTCGGGGCAGACAAGACTTCCCAGAACATAGAGGGATCTGCCGTAAGGCTGCGCAAATCATATCAGGCTTTTTTCTATCCGACCGGCGCACCGATCGGTTTCCGGGACGGGACGCTGCTGGCCACGCCCGACGGATCCTATTATATCGTTTCCGACGGCGCTCTGCGCAGATTTTCCAGCACCGACATCATCCTCAAGCTGGGCTATCCGAAAAGCGCTTTTCTGACGGTTTCCTCGGACGACTTGAGATACAACAGTATCGGCGCCGACATAACCGATGCCAGCGTTTATCCGGATGATACTTTTTTTGCCATCGGCGACACTTATTATGAATTCAAGGGCAGTCAGCTGTTTCCTTTCGTGAGCACGCGGGCTTTCTTTTCCCAATTTGACGCGCTCCAAGCCATCATAAAAGGCGACGATTTCTTCAGTCAATACAAAGTTTCCGATTCCATCCTGGGCTTCGCGGACGGGACACTGGGTTCGTCGGACATCTCCGTCTTCATCCTCAGCCAAGGAAAGAGCTATCCCATCGCCGATGTCGCCACATTCTTGTCCATGGGTTTCAATTGGAATGACGTCGTCGCGCTCGACGCGGACGAACTGGGAACATATCAGCGGCAGAAACAATTCACCTATGACCAGCCGCATCCGGACGGCACCCTGTTTTTGGACCAGAAAACACAAAAATATTTCGTCATTGAAAACGGAGCGAAACGTCCGATCAAAAGCGCAGCCATCGCCCAGACATATTCCAAACAAAAACCGGTGCTTGCCGACCTTGAGCAAAGCGAGACGAGCGTTTCCTGCCAACTGAAAAAGGTCCTGCTTTCCAGCAGCACCTATGCCTGCACCGCAGCGCTCGATTCCTTCGGCCAGTTTATCGGCAATGACTACCGGATCGACACCACCTTTTCCAATGAGACGAAGATCAGCAGCATCGACACCACCTTTTCCACGCCGCTCACTTGGGAAAACCTGCGATCATCGCTCTCCAAAATCAAGGAAAATTTGAAAAATAATTACGTGCCCCAACAATAAAAGCCATGCTAAGATTACCCCACATCAGCAAGGACACATTCATCGTCATCTACAAGCTCCTGCATGACGCGCTGCTGCTTCTGCTCGTTTCGTTCGCCGCGATGCTTGTGGCGGAAGGCGCGCTGCCAGGAATCGTTTCGCAGCACATCAGTCTGGCGCGCCTTGCGGTGGCGATCTTCGCCGTTTTGGGAATGATCATCTGGCTGGGCAAAGAATTGCAGATAACCTACGAAAAGCCCGCCATCAAAAAAAACAAGCTGCTGCCTGTTTTGATCCTGTTCGCCTTCTTGCTGATCGGCAATTCCCTGTTGAAATTCGCCCTTTGGGAAAACATGCTCATCACCCTTGTGACGTTGCTGCTCTTCTTCCTGTTCTATCAGATCATTTTTGAACCGGAAAAGTAAACATGGATAGCGTCTCTTTGGCGCATTTTTTCCAGGAAAAATTTTTCACATGTTCCAAGCCTTTGCGGACCAGCTCGGCCGCCAGATTCCCATCCTGGATGACCCTTCCCATGCACAGCGCCAATTCGGCGCTGTCTTCGGTTTTGAAATAGAGCGCCGCTTCCCCGCCCGCCTCGGTCAGGCTGGAATTTCTGGCGCAGACCACCGGCGTCCCCGAAGCCATCGCTTCCAGCACCGGAATGCCGAACCCTTCGTAGATGGCCGGAAAAACGAACATTTTGGCGCTGCGATATAGCGCTGGCAGTTTCTCGAATCCGAGCGTGCCGGTGACGATGATGTCAGCAGAAAACCTGCTCGCCGCGATCTTCCTCAGCGTGCCTTCGCTTTTCCAGGCTGGCGCTCCGGCGATGACCAATTTCAATGCTGGATTCCTTTCTTTTATTTTTTCAAACGCCTCGACCAGGACTCCGAGATTTTTTCGCGGCTGGATCGCTCCGACATACAGAATATAGTTTTTAGCTTCCAACTTATAGCTTTTTAGTAAACTCTCGCTTTCGATTGAGGGAATATCTTTCTGAAACAGTTCGGTGTCGAAGCCGTGATGGATCACCGTTATTCTTTCCGCAGGAATCTGCGGAAAGAATCTTAGGATGTCATTTTTGGTCGAATGCGAGATGGCGATGATGCGGTCGGCGTTTTTGATCGCCATATCTCCCAGCTGGTTGAGCTTGGCCAGGTCTTTGGCAGTAAAATATCCGGGGAATATCTTGAACGCCAAGTCATGGATCGTGACCACGACTTTGAGATTTTTCCTCCTGAGCAGCGGGACATTGTGCACCGGCATCCACAGGACGTCCGGCGCGTCGCGGAAAAGTTCCAACGCCAAGCGGGTCTGTGTCCAAAGGAAAGCGCATGGGATGCTTTTGACGGAATAATTCGGAAAGGTCGGCGGAGCGAGTCTCGGGTTGAACCGGCTGCCATGATATATCAAAAAGGAATCGCTGCGGTCGAGAGCGCCGAAATTCCTGAGCATATTCAGAAGATAGACTCTGGCGCCATCGATGCGATCATGATCGAGATCAGCCGCGTGAATTGCGATTTTCATATTTTTATAATCACTAGCTGTTTATAGCACCCCTTTTCTTCAAATCCTGTTCTGCCCTTATTTCCGCCAGCTGACGGAGTGTAAATCCAGGCGTCCACTTTTCTTCCAAAAGAAAAGTGGACAGAAAAGAAACTCGCACACGGATGAAGATGCTGTGGCAAATGCGGCGTTCTTCACTAAAATTTCTAGCGGATTACCGCGGAGAAATTTCTTAACGCTCATCACTTGCATTTTGCCGTAGTTTATACTCCGAAGGGGTGCACTTCATAGTGTGCGGAAGGATACGAAATACAAAATACTGTATACATCCTATAAAATTCCCAAGCTCTTCAAAAAGGCTTGCAGCTCCGCGCCTTGGATCTTTCTTTGCTGGCCGCTGCCGAGACTGCCCAGTTTCAAATTCATTATCCGGACGCGTTTCAGATCAGCGACTTCCCAGCCGAGATTGGCGCACATTCGCCGGATCTGATGTTTTTTGCCTT
Source organism: Minisyncoccia bacterium (assembly GCA_041494985.1). Taxonomy (GTDB): domain Bacteria; phylum Patescibacteriota; class Minisyncoccia; order Moranbacterales; family GWC2-37-73; genus JBGQBV01. Next base: position 7,930 of record JBGQBV010000018.1, on the reverse strand, counting down.
CCGTCAGCACGATGCTGAAGATCAGGTCATCCTTTTTCTCGACGGTGGCCGGCTTGGTCTTGAAATCCTCCAGCTGAACGCCTTGGCGCATGACTTTCAAAAAAATATTTGTGATAGGCTTGTTGACCGTGACCACATATTCCTTTTCGTGTTCATATTCCGGATTGAGCAGTTTGTCGGTGACGCGGCCATCATTGGTCAGCACGATCAGTCCTTTGGAATTCTTGTCCAATCTCCCGACCGGAAAAACATCCTCCGCCGAATAGGTGACCTGGCTGATGCTTTTCTGCCCGTCCTTGGGAGAATGGGTCACGATGCCTTTAGGTTTGTTATATGCGAAGTAGACGTATTTTTTCATGGCGTCGGTCGCTTTCGCATTCACTGTCACCACGTCTTTTTCGTTGACCTTGTCCCCGATTTTGGCTTTTTTCCCATTGATCATGACGACCCCTTTGGCAATCAAAACATCCGCTTCCCGCCGGCTGCTGAAATTGCTCAGCGCCAGATAGCGGTTTATGCGCATCGGATAGATGGCTTCGGTTGTTTTGGCTGTTTTTTCCATTTCCTAAGCATAGGCCAATATTGATAAATTAACAAGCATATTAATTGAACATCCCCTGTAACAGTGCTATACTGTGGCTATTAAAACCTAACTTAGAACATCTATGGGAGAATTCCAACCGAAAGGACCGGAAATCAATCCGGTGGAAATCGCCAAGCAATACGCGGAAAAAATCCGTCAGCGGCTGGCGGATTTCAAAGAAAATGGAATGGACAGGCATTTCGAAGGCATCAACCCGAACGAATTGACCATGGAAGATTTGATGGCCGTGGACAAACTGACCAAGGGAGAGTTGGATGAAAAAAGTGAAGCCTTTAAGAGATACCATGACGACGTGAGCACCTATCTACGGAAATATGCCGAGGAATTTAAAAAAGATGCTAGAGATCCTAATTTTAATACTAGTAAAATCAATGATTCCCGCGAAAATCTGCGCGCCTGGATTATCAACAAATTGGTAGACAGAAAACTCGAACAGAAACATCCGGAAAGACCGCGCCAGGAACTGTTCGCCCACCCGAAGAAATCATAGTTCGGGAAAAAGTTCGTCCAATGATTGCACCGCTCCGATGGAAATATCCTTCAGATCGAATGGATGTTCATTTCTTTCCATGTACAAGAAATCTGTGCCGGCGTTTTTAGCAAAGAAAGCGTCTTCATTACTGTTGCCGATGTATAAAGTTTCTTCCGGCGCGACCCCTAATTTTTCCAAAACATGCAAGAGACTGCCCGGGTCTGGCTTTACTTCATATTCGCTGCTGTCGATTGAAATGTAGAAATCATGCGGGGCGCCGTTGAGTTTTCCGATTTCCATTTCGGCGATCCAATGCGGCGCGCCGGTGATGATCGAGATGATCTTGCCGGATTCCTTGAGTTTGCGCAAAGCCCTTTCGGAGTCGTGATACGCATTGGTATGCCTGGACCGCTCGTCGGGCGTGTCTATCTCCCGGAACAATTTCCAAAAATCCGCCGGATCCACACCAAAATCGCGCAGAACGGTCGCATCCCTGTCGGCTTCGAACCAGAACTTGTCCACGAAATGCTTTTCCCGGATCGTTCCGCCCAGTTTTTCCACAACCTCAGGAATCAGCCTGTGCCGATATTCCGGGATGGTATGCACCAAAGTCCCGTCTAGATCGAAAGATATGTGCTTGTATTTTTTCAACATATGGATAATTTCATCATATTGCAATCTTATCACAAAAGTCCGCAATAACCCAAGCATCCCTTGATTTATTGTTTATTTCTGATATACTTTATTTTGTTCGGTATCTATGCATATTAGGGATTAGCCAAGCGGTAAGGCATCCCGATTTTGATCGGGACATCGGTGGTTCGAATCTATAAAAATACATATTCTGTTATTTGCAATAATAGGGATTAGCCAAGCGGTAAGGCAACGGGTTCTGGTCCCGTCATCGGGGGTTCGAATCCCTCATCCCTAACAAAATCAAAAAATGGCCGTCTCTCAAGATGGTCATTTTTTGATTTTAATTATAGTAGGGATTCGAACGGGCGCAATTTGACTTTTATTTCATGGAATTGTATCATTTAGAACCAGTTGCTTCACAAATACATTTGAAAGGAGGCTGCCCTCATGACGGACGGCACATTTGATTGGCAAGAAATCATCTTGACCGAAAACTACAGCAAAAAAGCGATGTCGGACGTGGAGCGCGAGTTCAAATCCGCCCTATATGACAATTTGTACCACAGGGCTGGTCTCATTCTCGCAAGGCACAATCCCTGTTCCCTGAAGGAAGGATCGTGTCTCCAGGCAGGAGGTCATTGTTGCAAAAATGAAGATGTTTGTCGCTATCTGGGCGACAACGGTTGCACAGTGAAAGCGCTCACGTGCAAATTGTGGCTCTGCGACGTGGCTAGGGAAAAATTTCCGCAGTGCGCCAGAGCGCTTGATGGCTTGGCGATAATAGCAAAGGAGTACAGTCTTCTTGCAACCAGGACAAGCAAGGAAGATATCATTTAAAAAGGATGGTTCAATGAACCATCCTTTTATCTTGTCCGGAAGCAGGATCGATCATGATTTAAGATACCGGCGGATCGCGATGATGCCGCTGAAGGTTCCCAACAGCACGCCCGAAAGGATCAGCGAACCGAAAATCGTGAAGAAATGTCCGAAATAGAAAGAAACGATGTCGCCGCCGGAAATGCTGCCTTGCGTGATCGGCGACAGGAATCTCGAGGTGGCATAGAGGGCGACCAAAACTATCAGCGCGGATGAGGCTCCGTAGAAGATCCCTTCGAAGACGAACGGCATGCGGATGTAGATGTTCGAAGCGCCGACCAGCCGCATGATCTCGAATTCCTGTTTGTGGGCATACATCGTCAGCCGGATCGCGTTGAAAGTGATGAGAATACCAATGAAAACGAACACGATGCCGAGCGTCAAACCGACCTGCTCCACGATCTTTATGATGGAAGTCAGCCGTTGGATGGCGGTCTTGTTTTCCTCAAAATCGATGCGGCTGATGTCGGAAGAAAAGCTGGAACTGCCGATAGCCTTGGCGATTATGTCATATTGATCGGGCGTCTTGGCTTTGATGACCAATGCGGACAGCAGCGGGTTGTCTCCCAACTCGTCCAATGCCTGCGAAATGGAAGGGTTGTTGCCGCCCAATTTCTTGAATTGCTCCAATGCCTGATCTTTGGAAACATAGTCGATGGATCTGATTTCCTGATAGCCGACCAGCTTGTCCTTGATTTCCAAGATCCGGCTTTCCGCCACATCGGAATTGAAATAGACGCTCACATTGATCTTGTCCTGGATGTTCCTGAGGACGATGTTGGCGGTCACGCCCAGGATGATCGTGACACTGATGATATATAAGGATATTGCCAACACGCTGACAGTCGCGAAACTCAGCCACCCGTTTCGGTAGAAATTGTCCAATCCTTCCTTGAATGTCCTTTTCAGTTTCGTGAATTTCATTTTTTTGACCTTATGGACCTTATAAACTTACATCTTATGCTCGTATTTGCCTTTCGCGTTGTCCCGGATTATTTTTCCCCTTTCGAGCTCAACCACCCGGAGATTCAACTTGTCCACAATGCTCTTGTTGTGCGAAGCCAAAAGGACAGTCGTGCCCATCTCGTTTATTTTCAGCAAAAGCTGCACAATCTCCCACGTGGAAGTCGGATCGAGATTTCCCGTCGGTTCGTCCGCGATTATTATCAGCGGTTTTCGCACCAGCGCCCGCGCCAAACACACTTTCTGCTGTTCTCCGCCTGAAAGCTGCCGGGGATATTTTTCCATCTTGTTGCCCATGCCGACGATATCGAGAATTTCCGGAACCAATTCCTTGATTTCCTCTTCCGTCCCGTCGGAAACTTCCAATGCGTACGCGACATTCTCATAGGCGGTTTTTTGCGGCAGCAGTTTGAAATCCTGAAACACCGTGCCGATGTTGCGGCGATAGTATGGCAGATGCTTGCGATTGATCTCGTCCAGCGGACGGTCGTTGAAATAGACATGGCCGTTCGTCGGATGCTCTTCCGCATACACAAGTTTGAGTAAGGTCGACTTGCCGCTGCCGCTGTGACCCACGACTGAAACAAACTCGCCCTTCTTGATGACCAGATTGATGTCTTCCAGAGCCAAAAAGTCGCCGGGATATATTTTTGAAACTTTTTCGAATCGAAGCATATTTTATATTCGGTATTTTGTGTTGTTTTCTTTCTATATTATATACTATAATTTCTAGCGAGACAACAAATGAAAATTAATTTTCATTTGGAGCGAGCGAAGAAATTTCAAGCATTTTTTAAAAATGCTTACTTTCCGCCAGCCTGCCAACGCAGGAAAGCCTCCATGAATTCCTGGAGGTTTCCGTCCAAAACCTTTTCGGCGTCGCTGGTCTCATATTTCGTGCGGTGGTCCTTCACCATCTTGTAGGGATGCAGAACATAGGAGCGGATCTGGCTGCCCCACTCGACGCTTTTGTATTCTCCGCGCAATTTCTGCTTTTCCTCCTGTTGCTTTTCCAGATAGAGATTGTGGATCCTGGCTTTCAATACGCGCATGGCCTGCTCTTTATTCTGCAGCTGGGAGCGTTCGTTCTGGCAGGTCACCACGATGCCGGTCGGGATATGCGTGATGCGCACCGCGCTGTCGGTCGTATTGACGCTTTGTCCGCCCGCTCCGGAAGAACGGAAAACATCGACGCGGATGTCATTCGGGTTGATGACCACTTCCTTGATTTCCTCGATCACCGGCATCACTTCCGCCAATGCAAACGATGTCTGACGCAGATTGTCCGAATTGAACGGCGAAAGCCGCACCAGACGGTGCACGCCGGCCTCGCCTTGGAGATAGCCATAGGCATAGGCGCCGGAAATTTCCACCGTGGCGCTTTTTATGCCCGCTTCCACGCCGCGCGACTGTTCGATAATCTTGGTTTTGAAACCGTTTTTTTCCGCGAAGCGCAGATACATCCTGAGCAGCATCTCCGACCAATCCTGCGCGTCCACTCCGCCCGCTCCGCTGCGGATCGCCAAAATCACGTCATTCTTGTCATACTTCCCGCCCAAAAGCGATTTGAATTCCAGCGCCTCGAATTCTTTCTGCAATTTCTCGGTCTGTTTTTCCAATTGCTGTTTTTCCTCAACTGTGGCCGATCCGAATATGGTTGTCAGCTCGCTAAGTTCGACAACTTTTTTCTCGATATTTTCCAAACCCTCCACTTCATTTTTCAAAAGTTCCAGTTCCTTGGAAACCTGCGCGGCATTGCGCGGATCGTTCCAAAAACCTGCTTCTGTGGTTTTGTCTGTGAGTTCCGCAATTTTCTGTTTTTTCTGCGAGGCGTCAAAGGTAGTCCCGCAGCAGCGGGAGCTTATTTTTTATCGCACTCAGTTTTTCCTGGATTTCTTTCATAGGTTATCCCAAAATCAATAGCGCATACATGATACCGATTCCGCCCAGAATAAACAACAGCTGGGCGAATGAATGGGAGATTTTCGTGGATTTGTGCAGCTCGGGAATGATGTCGGCGCTGGCGACATAGATGAAGCCGCCGGCGGCGAACGGGATCAGATAATGTGCGCTGTTTGCAGCATCTTTGTTTATCAGCAGCACGGCCAGCGCGCCGAAAACAGCCACGATGCCAGCCAAGAAATTATAGAGCAGAGCTTTTTGTTTGCTGAACCCTCCATAGAGCATCGAGGCGAAATCACCGACTTCATGCGGGATTTCATGGAAGATGACGGCCAACGTCGTCGCGATGCCGATCGGAATGCTGACCAGATAGCTCGCAGCGATGATCATGCCGTCGATGAAATTGTGCGCCCCGTCGCCGACCATTATGACATAGGAAAAAGTCTGGTTGTGCTGCTCGCAATCGATTTCATGGCAATGATGCCAGTGGATGAATTTTTCCAGGACAAAAAAAGTCAGGATGCCGCCCAGGATGGAAAGGGCGATTTCCGCTCCGCCGCCATTTCTGTATGATTCAGGAATAAGATGCAAAAAAGCATCACCCAGAAGAGTGCCGGCCGCGAAAGCGACCGCCCAGATGAGAAACTTCTGGATCTTCTCCTCGCCGAACGGAAAAGCGATGAGTCCGAGCAGCGACAACAAACTCACGATGACGACGCTTGCGATTGTATACAGCCAGACAGTCATTTTATAAATAGTTCTTAATAAGTTCAATGTGATCCTGCTCCGCCTGCGTCAGCGCCGTGAAAAGGATTTTTATATGCTTTTCCATCGAGGTCTTGGCAAACTCCGCGTAGAGCGTCGCCGCGTGATCTTCCAGTTCGACGGTTTTTTGGAAATTTTCCACGTCTTTTTCATCGCAGGGCTGCTGGCCGATTTCCGGCATGGCGATTCCCAAAAGCTTTATGCAGATGTTCGCATGTTCGAGTTCCACTGTCGCCAGCCGTTTATACATTCTCTTCACTTCATACACACCTGTCTTGTCCGCCATGCAGAGATAGACCGCGTTGGCTTTGATTTCCAGTTCCAAAGTCTGCTCCAGATTTTTCTGGGAAACATCGCTCAGCGGCTCCTTGACGGTGACCACCGGATGGGCGTCTTTTCCTTCTTTCATGAAAGCCGCGCGCGCGCCGCAAAACGGACAGCTGGTCGGTTTTCCCTCACCCAGATAGGCATCGCCGCAAATCTCACAGATCCAAGTTTTCATATTTTTTATATAAAAGAAGTTTTTACAGTGAGCCATCTGCCGGGATTTCACGTCGCTCCGCTCCTTGAAACCTTGCGGTTTCAAACTTTCACCCCGGGACAACTCCCGTTTTCCCGACCCCTTTCCCATTTCAATCAAAAATTATTTGGAGCCATCTGCCGGGATTGAACCGGCGGCCTGCGCGTTACGAATGCGCCGCTCTACCAACTGAGCTAAGATGGCAAACAATCATAGCTCATATTCTAGCCAATCTGAGCCTTTTTGACAAGCTTTTGCAGATTCGCATCGACAACAGCCTGGATGTCCCCGATCACCGCCTCTCCGCCAGCTGGCGGATTGTCCGCGAACAGATGTTTGAACCGCCCTTGGGTTTTCAAAAATTCTTCGATCGGTTTCGGATTTTTCACTTCGTAATTCATCTTATATTCCCCATTTTCAATCTCATAGAGCGGCCAGAAGTTCGTTTCCGTCGCCAATTTGCCGATGTTCACATATTGCGAAGTCGGAAATTTCCAAAGATTCGTGCAAGGCTGCAGCACCAACAGGAACGACGGTCCGGGAGTTTCCAAGGCTTTCTGGGCTTTGCGTTTGAGATCGGCCAGATATGCCACGTTGGCCTGGGCCAGATATGTGATGCCGTGCGCTTTCACTATTTCCATCAGATCTTTTCGCTGGCGCGTTTTTCCAAAAGAAGCTTCGCCCACCGGTTCGGTTTCAGTGTTGGCTCCATAAGGCGTCGCGCCGCTGCGCTGGCCGCCGGTGTTCATATAGCCCTCGTTGTCATAGCAGACGTAGAGAAAATCATGTCCGCGTTCCAGCGCGCCGGAAAGCGCCTGGAGGCCGATGTCATATGTTCCGCCGTCGCCGCCGAATGCGATGATCTTCGCTTTCTTTTTCAGTCGTCCGTTTTTTTCCAAAGCTTTCTGCGCCGCATCTATGCCTGCCGCCGTGGCAGCCGCGTTGCCGAACGCGCTATGGATATATGGGACTTTCCAGGCCGTGGCCGGATAGATCGTCGTGGTCACTTCGAGGCACCCTGTCGCATTGGAAACGATCACCGGTTCGTCCGCGGCGCCCAGCACCGTCCGCACGATGGCCGGAATCCCGCACCCCGCGCACGTGGCATGACCTGAAGCCAATTTTTCCGTAAGTTTCTTATTCATATCTTAAAAAATTTTATAATTTTTAATTTTGTAATTTTTAAATAATT
>JBGQBV010000017.1:0-11459 GCA_041494985.1 Minisyncoccia bacterium | reverse complement strand
CGAGTCCTTGATACTTTTGGAAAAGGGCGATGAACTGCCTGGAATCAATATCGAGAAGACGGCCATCCGTTCATATACTGACGGAACGATCTTCGCACATATTCTGGGATATGAGGGGAAGATCGAGCAGAAAGAGCTCGACCAGAACAAGGGTTATCTGCTGACCGACTACATCGGCAAACAAGGGATCGAAAAATCATTTGAGCAGTCTTTGCGCGGAGTGCACGGCGCCGACCAGATCGAAGTCGATTCGATGGGCAACATGAAGCGGGAAGTCGGCATCATCAATCCGAAACCGGGCAGCGACCTCGTGCTCAGCATCGACAGTGGACTGCAGAAAAAACTATACGACAGCCTGAGCGACATTCTGATCAAGACGCAGACGAAGACGGCGGCCGCGGTGGCGATCAATCCGCAAAATGGTGAAGTGCTGGCGATGGTGAGCATCCCCAGCTATGACAATAATCTGTTTGCCCAGAAAATATCCGGCAGTGATTATGCAAAATTGGCACAGGATCCCAGCAAGCCGCTTTTCAACCGCGCGATTTCCGGAGAATATCCTCCCGGCTCGACCATCAAGCCGGCGATTGCGACCGCCGCTCTGTCGGAAGGCATCATCACCCCGTCGACGATCATCAATGGATTGGGCGGAACGCTGCGGATCGGCAGTTATTCTTTCGGCGACTGGACGACTCACGGACCGAGCGATGTCCGCACGGCAATCGCGCAAAGTAACGACATATTTTTTTATACCGTCGGCGGAGGCTATGGGAACATCCGGGGGTTGGGCATGAGCCTGATGAAAAAATGGGACAACCTGTACGGGCTCGGTCAGCCTACCGGCATCGACATCGGCGGCGAAGCGACCGGACTTATTCCCGACGAACAATGGAAGCTGGATACGATCGGCGAAAAATGGTCTATCGGCAACAGCTACCATTCGGCTATCGGCCAGGGCTATGTGACCATCACGCCGCTCCAGCTGGCGGACTATGTCGCCACCATCGCCAACGGCGGGACGTTTTTCAAACCGCACCTGGTTTCCCAGATCAAGAAAAGCGACGGAACCGTTTCCGTCGTCGGATCCCAGATCGTCCGGTCAGGCTTCGTTTCGCCGGATGTTTTGAATGTCGTGCGGGAAGGCATGCGCCAGACCGTGACTGGCGGAACGGCGCAGCCGCTCAAGGACTTGCCGATCGAGGTGGCTGCCAAGACCGGCACGGCCCAATTCGGCACAGCCAACAAGACGCATGGCTGGCTTATTTCCTTCGCGCCGTATGACAATCCGACAATCGCGATGGCAGTGCTGGTGGAAGGCGGCGGGGAAGGCTTCACCAGCGCTCTGCCGGTGACCAAAGAAGTCTACCAATGGTATTTCGGGGGTAAAAACTAGATAATATTGCTTTATATGAAGCAATATTATCGCTTTTGCTATTGACAAAATGCAACTTTGTTTATATACTGAGTCGGTTATGGTATAATATAGAGCGTAGTTCTTTGAGTTCAGAATTTATCAAGACAGCCAGACAATCGCCCTATGTGCCTCACTAACGTTCAGCACTATGCGGACTAATGAAGACTAAACACAGACTAATGCGGAATTTCCGTATAAGTCAGTCAAAGTCAGCGTGAGTCAGTGTGCCGAGCAGTAGCGAGGCACGTTGGGAGGAAAGTCCGGACATCCACCAGCCGCTTTCGGGCGGCAGGTAGCAGGGTAGCGGGTAATTCCAGTCGGCAGCGATGCCAGAGGTGCGAGCAGAGACGCTTTTTCCGGAAACGGAAAAAGCGCCCCGTCGGATGACGGGGCGAGTTCTTATGGCAACATAAGAGGTGAAACGGCTAAATCCTTACTCGGATGCAAGACCGTGTCTCCAGCGCGGAGCGCTGGGAATTTCTAATTTCTAATTTCTAATTTCTAAACAAATTCAAATAATCGAAATCCAAATGTTCAAAACGTTTCGGATTTGGAAAATTTGAATTTAAATATTGTTTAGGACTTAGAGTTTAGGATTTAGGATTTTCCAATGCTCTGCATTGGGGAAGTGTCGCATGACTCCGGCGGCAACGCAGGAGCTAGATAAATGATTGTCACGTCGTGCTTCACTAACGTTCAGCACTATACGGACCAATACTGACTTAACACGGATCAATGCGGAAGAAATTCCGTATAAGTCTGCTCAAAGTCTGTATGAGTCTGTGTGATGAGCGGTAGCGAGGCACGATGACAGAATCCGGCTTACAAGCTGTCTTGATAAATTTTGACCTTAAAAAACGGGAATAATCCGAAAAGCACGCACCCTATGAAGAAACGCTCAGAATTATATTTCAGCGCCATTCAGGTCCCGATGGACATATTGATGATCGTGCTGGCCGCGCTCAGCGCGTTCGCCATCCGCAATGTTCCCGAGCTGCTGCTTCTTCAACCGAAATTGTACAAGTTTCCGCTCAAGGACTATTTCACCGTGGTGATGGTGGTGGTCCCTCTTTTCATTCTGGTCTATGCGCTGGAAGGCCTGTATGACCTGAAAGTCACGCGAAAGTTCTGGGGCGAAGTGATGCGGGTTTTTTCCGCGACCTCCATCGGTCTGGTCGCGATCATCGTGGCGATCTTCTTGAAACGGGAATGGTTTTCCTCGCGCTTCATCATCCTGGCCGGCTGGCTTTTGGTCGTCGCCTATGTGACGATCGGCAGATATGTGCTGCATAAGATCCAGCAATGGCTGCTTAAGACCAAAGGAATGGGCGTGCACCGTTTGCTGCTCATCGGCAACAACGGCAAGATCACACGGGTGGCGAATGCCATCAGGATGAACCCGTATTCGGGTTATAAGATCGTCGGATATGTCGAAACGGGAAGCATCCATGCGATCCGTGCGCTGAGGGACGAGGTTGGTGTCGATGAGATCATCGTGTGCGACTCGACGTTGACCGATGCGGAACAGGAAAAGCTTATCGACTATTGCGCCATCAACAACATTTCGTATAAGTTCATGCCGACGACTTTGCAGACCGCCAAGTTCGAGGCCAGCATCTTCAGCGGCGAGCCGATCATCGAAGTGAAGCACACCCCGTTGGACGGCTGGGGAAAAATTTTGAAACGTATTTTCGATGCCGTGGGTTCGGCGATCCTGACAGTGATCCTGTCCCCGCTGATGCTGGTGACCGCGGCGGCCATCTGGATTGAGACCGGAGCACCGATCATCTATAAGAACGAACGCATCGGCAGTGACGGAAAACCGTTTTTCGTGTACAAATTCCGTTACATGAAATGGGAATATTGCGTGACGAATGAAAATGACAATATCGATGACGCGCTCAAATATGAACAGGAATTGATAAAAAAACAAAGTCTCCGCCACGGCCCGCTGTATAAGATCAAGGATGATCCGCGCAAGACGCGGGTCGGCGCGTTCATCGAGAGATTTTCGATCGACGAGCTGCCGCAGCTTTGGAATGTCATCAAGGGCGACATGAGCCTGGTCGGACCGCGTCCGCATCAGGAAAGGGAAGTGGAAAAGTATCATGAATATCACCGTCGTCTGCTCACCATCAAACCGGGAGTTTCCGGCATGGCGCAGGTTTCCGGCCGCAGCGATCTCGAGTTCGAGGACGAATATAAGCTGGATGTCTTTTATATCGAAAACTGGTCGCTTTGGCTGGATATCCAGATCTGCCTGAAGACGGTGCTGGTTTTGTTCAAAAGACGCCAAAATTGACAAAAAACAGAAAATTGACTATAATTAGGGCAGGTATTAATCAGTAATTAATGTACGATTATGACAGAAGACAAAAGAACTACAGATCAGGAGTTCTTGGAGTACGCTGTGAAAGCGCTCGTCGACAATCCTGGTGATGTGAAGGTGGAAAGAAAAATTGATGAAATGGGCGTTCTCATCACGCTGGATGTGAATCCTGCCGATATGGGAATGGTAATCGGCCGGGAAGGTCAGACCGCGAAAGCCCTCAGGACTATCTTGAGAGTTATCGGTGCCAGAAACAATGCCCGTGTAAATCTCAAGATCAATGAACCGGAAGGTTCGACCCGCGGAGAACGGACACCGAGACCAGCTGCCGCTCCTGCCGAACAACCAAAGAAGAGCATTGATGATGTGATCGGAAATCTGTAATCCTCGTTTCGTTTTCATATGAAACCCCCGGCCTTGTGCCGGGGTTTTTCTTTGTCTGAAGCTCTTTTTTATTTCAAAAAAGCATGGTAAGATAAGTCTATGAATCCAGCAGTGAAAATTCAAAAATGAATTTTACTGGATTTGTTTAAGGAATTAAAAAACGAAAGAAAAACTAAGTTTTTATACATTAAGATTCTTTTGGCCTTTGGCCATTTGAATTTCTACTGCTGGATGAAATTCGACATCATCACAATTTTTCCGCAGATTTTCGACAGCTATTTCGGCGAGTCGATCATCAAGCGCGCTCGGGAAAAAGGAATCATCGAGATTGAAGCGCATGATCTCCGCGCTTTTACCACTGACAAGCATAAGACAGTCGACGACACTCCCTATGGTGGCGGAGCTGGGATGGTTTTGAAAGTCGAACCGATCTATAAGGCGGTCGAGTCGATAAAATCAGAAAGCAAGGAGCTGAAGACCCGGACGATCCTATTTTCCTTGAATGGCAAAACATACATGCAGAAGGACGCCGAAAGACTCTCTCAATATGACCGACTTATTTTCATCTGCGGACGCTATGAAGGCGTGGATGCGCGCGTCGCCGAAAACCTGATTGATGAAGAAATGTCCATCGGAGAATACGTGCTGACCGGCGGGGAAATCCCAGCCATGATCGTCGTGGATTCGGTCGCGCGGCTGCTGCCGGGCGTTCTGGGCAACGAGCAAAGCTCCAAGGACGAATCACACAGCGAAGAAGGGTATTTGGAATATCCGCAATATTCCAAACCGGAAATTTTTGAAGGCTGGGAGGTTCCAAAAATTCTTCTCTCCGGCAATCACGCGGAAATCGAAAAATGGAGAAAAGAACATTCGAAAAAATCATAATTGTAGAGACGCAATTTATTGCGTCTAAAACTCTGCAAGACGTAATAACATCGCAAAAAATACCTGCAAGACGCGATAAATCGCGTCTCTACGTATAATAAAAATGCCTGAAAAATACAAAAACAAATATCGCATTGAATCATCGCGATTGGCAGGATATGATTATTCGCAAAATGGCATGTATTTTATCACCATTTGCACAAAGAATCGGGAAGAATTTTGTGGTAAAATAGAAGATGGAAAAATGATTTTGTCGGATACGGGGAGAATAATGGAAAAATTTTGGTTAGAAATTCCCGCGCATTTTTCATTTGTTGTTTTGGATGTTTTTCAAATAATGCCAAATCATGTACATGGGATTATTGAAATAAATCGGAATTATTTAGATGTAGAGACGCAATTTATTGCGTCTAACGTTGTGTCAGACGCGATAAATCCAACCCTCATGAGACCCTCAGACGCGATAAATCGCGTCTCTACGATGTTGGAGAATGGCAAAAAACCTGGCGGAATTACAGGAAATCATAATCCATCATTAAATCCATTTTCGATTTCTAATATCATGAAATGGTACAAGGGTAGATGCGCATTTGAAATCAGAAAACAATTGAATCCTATAACATTTGTCTGGCAACCTCGTTTCTATGATCACATTATCCGCAATGATGAATCCCTGAACAAAATCCGTGAATATATCCAGACAAATCCGCAAATGTGGGAACGTGATCGAAATAATGTTGAAAATCTTTGGATGTAAAAATAATTTGTATACAAAAATATATGTTCAATGAATGGCAAGGGCCGCTGAGGCCGGGAGAAAAACCGCCGGTGGAAAATCCGGCAAATGTTCAAGAATCTGAAAAACCCGAGGAAAAGCGGGAGGTTGTTGAAAATGTTGAACAAGAACTTTCGCCGGAGGTTGTTGAGATGATTATGGAGAAGGTTAAGTTTTTCGAGAACATTAAAACACCTCAAGAACTTTTAGAATTCATGAGGAATAATTTAAAGTTTGGATTTGTCGGAAAAAACAATAAAAAAATATATTCTTGGCGTGACAAGATGAATAATGATTGGGATTTTTCTAGCGAATATTTTCTGCAAAGTTCTGATGATTTGATAAAAAGTGGACTTGGAACCTGTTGGGATGATACTGAATTTGAAAGATACTCATTTGAGAGTATGGGTTATGAGACCAAAGTATTTTTTATGATTTTTGCTGGAGAGAAAAGTTTTCCAACGCATACTTTTTTAGCATACAAAGAAAAGGACAAGTGGTTTTGGTTTGAATATGCATTTGGCGATTGCAGGGGCATTCATGAATACAATAATCTTGAAGAATTAATTTTAGATGCTAAGGGAAAAAATTTTGATGCGGCCCTCAAATATGACGGAGCGACATCGGAAGATGAAAAAGATTTGATGATATTTGAATATGAAAAACCAAGATATGGTTGCAGTGCACAGGAATTTGTTGATAATGCTGTTGGTGGTAAAAAAATAAGTTAAACATCATTTATTTTTTTTAAATTTAAAGAGGGAGGCGAAGAAGAAGGAAAAATAAAAAATATATATGTAGAGACGCAATTTATTGCGTCTAAAACTCTGCAAGACGTAAATAAATAAAATAATACATCTGTAAGACGCAATAAATCCAATCATCATGAAACCCTCAGACGCAATAAATTGCGTCTCTACGGGGAGAATAACAATAAACAAATGGCAAATAACGAAAAAAAAGCGGATAAGATATTGTTGTACACGGTCATCGCCCTGCTGGTTTTCGGGCTGGTCATGATCGCGAGCGCCGGGGTGATCTATTCCCAGACGCGTTTTGCGGACGCGTATTATTTTTTCAAGCATCAATTCTTTTTCGGGGTGATTCCCGGCCTGGTGATTCTCCATGTCTTTTCCAGGTTTGATTATCATTTCTGGCGGAAAATTTCCGTGCCGTTCTTTTTTGTCTCGGTGATTTTTTTGATTTTGGTTTTCGTGCCAGGGGTCGGATCGCGGATCTATGGCGCTAGCCGCTGGATCCAGCTCGGACCGTTTTCCTTCCAGCCTTCCGAAATGGCGAAGCTGGCCATTATCATCTATCTGGCTGCTTGGCTGGAAAGCCGCGGAACAAGAAAGATCAAGGACGTGTTTGAAGGACTGTTGCCGTTTCTGGGCATCATGGGACTGATCGGATTTCTGATCATGAAACAGCCCGACACGGGAACGCTGGGCATCATCGTGCTGACTTCCTTGGTCATTTTTTTCATCTCCGGAGCCAGCATCAGGCACATCTTTTCATTGGGAGCGCTGGGATCACTGGCGCTGTGGATACTTATCAAAATCGAACCGTATCGTTTCGACCGCATCACGACGTTCATGGATCCGGCCGCGGATCCCCAGGGAATCGGCTATCAGATAAACCAGGCCCTGCTGGCCATAGGTTCCGGCGGATTCTTCGGTGTCGGTCTCGGGCACAGCCGCCAAAAATTCAATTACCTGCCGGAACCGGTCGGCGATTCCATTTTTGCCATCATCGGCGAGGAACTGGGTATGATCGGCGCCGCCATTCTGGTTATCTTGTTCGTCGTGCTGGCTTTGCGGGGCATAAAAATCGCGAAGAACGCTCCGGACACGTTCGGGCGGTTGGTGGCCGCCGGCATTTCCGTGTGGATAGTCCTGCAGGCGTTCATAAACATCGGCGCCAACATAGCGCTGATCCCGCTGACCGGCGTCCCGCTGCCGTTCGTCAGTTATGGCGGAACCTCGCTCATTTTCCTGATGGCGGCGGTGGGCATTTTGCTCAATATCTCCAAACAAGCCGATATGACCGCTAGTTGAGCCGTAAAAGTAGATTTTTTCGCATATTATTGCTATAATAAGCACATAGAGAGCAATTCATAATTTTAAAAACTATGCGTATAATATTGACAGGCGGCGGAACGGGCGGGCATCTGACTCCATTGGTGGCGATCGCAGACAAGCTTCGCAAAAAGATCGGTCCGGAATTGAAACTTCTGTATATCGGATCAGGCGCCAAGATGGAAAAACAGATCATGTCCGAGGAAGGCATCCCGGCGAAATTCGTGCTGAGCGGAAAGATGCGGCGCTATTTTTCATTCAAAAATTTCATTGATGCTTTCAAGATTCCCATAGGGTTCATCCAGTCGCTGTGGATCCTGCTTTGGTTCGCGCCGGACGCCATTTTTTCCAAAGGCGGCTATGTGGCGGTGCCGATAGTTCTGGCCGCTTGGATTTATCGCGTTCCGATCATGATGCATGAATCCGATTCGGCTCCGGGAGTCGCGAACCAATTCTTGTCCAAATTCGCCAACCGCATCGCGGTGGCCTATCCGACAGCGGCGGAATATTTTCCGCAGGAAAAAACCGCGCTGGTCGGCAACCCTATCCGTTTCCAGGTGACCGAGGGCGATGCGATCATCATGCGGCAGCAGCTCGGGTTTACGGAATCGAAAAAAACCATCCTGGTGCTCGGAGGCAGCCAGGGTTCCAAGATCATCAATGATGCGATCCTGAAGATCCTGCCGAAACTGCTGCAGGAGTTCCAGCTGATCCATCAGACCGGAGCGAATAATTTTGACGACGTCGTGCGCGAAGCCGCCTTCATGGGCGTGAAAGCCGGTCACGAGGGATATTTCGCAGTGCCGTTCATGAATGCGAACCAGCTCAGGGACGCGTTTGCGCTCAGCGACCTGGTCATCAGCCGGGCAGGCGCGACGTTCATCACTGAGATTGCGGCGAACGGCAAACCGGCGATCCTGATTCCGATTTCTGAAAGCGCGAACAACCATCAGCGCATGAATGCGTATGCGCTGGCCAAGATAGGCGCGGCGAGCGTGCTGGAGGAATCGAATCTCGGCGAGCATATATTGATCGAGAAAATAGAAAATATTCTGAACGACGGCGAGCTTTATCGGAAAATGACCGGTCAGATCAAAACTTTCTATCATCCCAACGCTGCCGAAGTTGTTGCGAACGGCATCATCGAGCTCGCGCGCTTATAATCCGCAAGAGAGCAATTCTATGAAAATCAAGGATATTTCGAAGGTGTATTGCATCGGAATCAAGGGTGCCGGCATGGTCGCACTGGCCCAGATCCTGCTCGGCCGCGGCATCGAAGTTTCCGGATCGGACACCAAAGAGGTCTTTTATACGGATGCGATATTGAAGCGCTTGAAAATCCCGTACTATGAAGATTTTTCAGCGAAACACATACCGCTAGGCGCGGATGTCGTCGTCTATTCGATGGCTTATAGCGTGGAGAATAACGCGGAAATGGACAGCGCGCAGAAACTGGGGATTCCGATGTTGAGCTATCCCGAGATGCTCGGCATGCTTTTTCAGGAAAAACTGGGCTTGGCCGTTTGCGGAACGCATGGGAAAACCACCACTTCGGCCATGCTGGCCGAGGTTCTGGCGGCGGCGGGTTTGGATCCGAGTGCGGTTGTCGGCAGCCAGGTCATTTCCTGGCAGGGCAGCGCTCTTTCCGGCAACGGGGAATATTTTGTCGCTGAAGCGGACGAATATCAGAACAAGCTGCAGTACTACAAACCTTGGTCGGCGATCCTGACCAGTGTGGATTGGGATCATCCTGACTTTTTTCCCGACTTTGTCGCGTATAAGAAAGTGTTCGTCGATTTTGTGAAAAAAATTTCCCGGACCGGACATCTGGTCGTGTGGGGCGACAGCAGCGACACACTGGAGGTGTCCGAAGGCGCCGGCTGCAGCGTCGTGACCTATGGATTCGGACAGGAGAACGAATATCAGATCGTAAACCATGAAACGCAGGATATGGAAAACGGCGGGCTGCAAAAATTCGAAGTCCTCTGCGGCTCCGATGAGGAAAGTCTGGGCATTTTCGAAATCATGCTGGTCGGCAAGCATAATGCGCTCAACGCGGCCGCAGTGATCGCTCTCTGTCGCGAAATGCATGTTGACATGGAAAAAGTGAAAAAAGCCCTGAGGGAATTTCGGGGGACGACGCGGCGGTTTGAAAAAGTCGGCATGTTCGGTGACGCGATCCTGATGGACGACTATGCTCATCATCCGGATGAGATAAAAGCCACTCTCAGCGGCGCGCGCCAATATTTTGCCGGCAAAAAGATCTGGACAGTCTTCAATCCGCACACGTTCACCCGGACAAAGGCGTTGCTTTCGGAATTCGCGCAGAGTTTCGATGACACGGATAGGGTAATAGTCATTGATATATATGGAAGCGCCCGCGAACAGCAAGGGGGAGTTTCTTCCGATGACCTGGTGAAACTCATCAACAAATACCATCCGGGCCGGGCCGACTATATTCCGACCATCGGCGAGGCGTCGGAGTTTTTGAAGGGAGAAGCGGGTCACTTCGACGTCCTGATCACTATGGGTGCCGGCGACGTCTGGAAGGTGGCGGAGGAATTGAAAAAATCATAAGTTCCATGAAAATAGCGGGAATGAAAAATATTCTTAAAAAAACAAAAGAGCTGGGTTTGGAAAAGCATGCCATCTGGGCGATTCTTTTGCTGGCGATGGCGATCCGTTTCACCGGGCTGGTGCGGCGTGATTTCTGGTATGACGAGGCGTTCACCGGGGTGGCGGTCAAGGAGAATTTTTCGGATATGCTCAAGATGATCATCAATGACGTGCATCCGCCTCTCTACTATCTGGCGCTCAAAGTTTTTTCTTCATTTTTCGGCTATAGCGTGTATGGCATCCGGCTCTTCTCGGCGATTTTCGGCGTGCTTTCCGTGTGGGCGTTGTATCTGTTGGCCAAAGAACTGTTTAATGCCAAAGTTGCCCGTTATGCTGCGCTGATCGCCGCCATTTCGCCTTTTGCCATCCAATATTCTCAGGAAGCTCGGATGTATGCGATGCTGTCCTTCCTGATCCTGATTGCGGCCTATTTTTTCGTGAAGGGCTTGCGGACGGGCAATCCGAAATATTTCCTGCTGTGGGGATTTTTTACCGGCCTTTCCATGCTGACGCATTATATGGGAATCATTTTCTCCTCGCTCTACTACGCTGTTTTTGCGGTCTGGGGCGTGTATGCTCTCGGCGAGCAGCCGTTTGTCGCGAGTCGGCAGAGAATGGGGGAAATTTCCAAAAAACTTATTCCATCAAGACAGTTGCTCTATGGCTATGCCGTCGCGTTCCTGGTCTTTTTGCCATGGCTCAAGATATTCATCCATCATCTTTTGGCCAAAGGTAACAATCTGAGCTGGGTGAAGCTGGCCAGTTTGGGAGACATCGTGGTCGTGATCCAGATGTTCTTGTTCGGCACGCCGCTGGGGGAAATGTCTTCCGGCATGCCGCAGCCCAATGAACTTGGCGGCATCGCCCATATTTCCATCCGGATGGCGCTGGCGATGCTGCTGATCGTCGGCATAATCTTTCTCATGCGCAGGCAGCGCAAAGAAAAAGTCCTGAGCGTGCTGCTTTTTTCCATCGGAT
>JBGQBV010000016.1:0-11810 GCA_041494985.1 Minisyncoccia bacterium | reverse complement strand
CTCGCCAGGCTCCACGGATGTCGCGCCGGTCACACGTTCAAAAAATGATTTTTTTGTTTTCAGCATACTTATATATCGAATCTTTGATCTTGCCGTCAGGCACAAAAATAGATCTTAGACTCCCCCTGATTAAGAATTATTGATGATATTTCCTACACAAATATTGTATGATGATTTCCAGTATTACGCAAGTTCGAGGATATTAATTTCCGTTCAGCCCTGTTTGATGGTCCGGATCACTGCAGGGAGCGGTTGATGCGGAAGAAGTTAGCAATATTGATGAAAACAAGCGCCATTAGAACTAGCAGAACCGGATAATTACCCAGTTGGTCGCTTTTCAATGTCAGTAAATTATAGAGGACATGGAAAAATGCGGCAAAGGCGACAGCAGACAGGAAGGTCGTTATTTTTTTGGGGTTTTTGACCGCGACCAGATAGCCGATCAAACCTGCGGTGCCGATATGCACCATGGCTATTCCGGCCAGAGGCTGCCAGGCCGGCAACGTCCCGACGTTGGAAATGAGCGCCAATTCTGTCCCGAAGAATCCCAAGCCTACCAGAAAAGAATTTATGATGTAGGACCTGCGCAGCGAGAACATCTCGATGCGCTCGGAGATGACGATATATTTGAATGTTTCCTCGAGCAAGGCGGCGACAATGATGAACTGCGGGACGAGGAAGAATTGGTGGAAAGAAAGGGTGGAGTCCTGGGAAACAGCCAGGAAAAAAACCAGTTCCACTACTAGCGCGCCGAGCGCCGCGATGATCCCCCAAAAGAATGATTCAATCTGCCACATTGTGTTTTTATTTTAACGATGCCAGGTGTTTTTTGAGTTCGGCCAGCTCCGCCTCTTTTTGCGCCAAGGTTTCTTTTTGTGCCGCGATGATCTGTGACGGCGCCTTAGCGACGAAAGCCTTGTCTTTCAAGCGCGATTTCAGCCCGGCCACGAATTTTTCGATGTTTTCGATTTCTTTCTTGGCTTTGGCGGTTTCCTTTTCGATGTCTATCAAACCTTCAAGTGGGATATAAATATTACCAAGCCCGGGAACCATACGTTTCAAATGTTCTTCCTGTGGTACGCCGAATTTTATTTCTGAAACTCCAGCTCGTCTTTGTATGAATAAGATTTCTTTGTCTGAAATTATTTTTTTAGCGGACTCATCCAAAAACAGCAGTATCTTTTTTGTTGTTTCCACTTTGTATTCAGCGCGGATGTTGTTTGTCGGGGATAGTATTCCTGATATGTAGGAAAAATTACGAGCCGATTCGTCATGACTTTTTTGGGACGGCTGCGGCCATTGGGAAATCATAAGAAATTTTTGCTGTCCTGCCAAGGCCCAAATGTGTTCAGTGATGAAAGGCATGAAAGGATGCCAGAGCCGTAGGATCTTATCCAACACATATCCCAAAACTTTTTTATTTTTTCCTATCTTGTCCCATTCCACATACTGGTCGGCAAAATTGTACCAGGTGAAAGATTTCAGCATATCGGCCGTTATAGAAATTTGTTTATTTTCAAAAAGTCGGTTGATTTCAGCTATGTGCTCATCAAGACTGCCGATAATCCAGTGGTCGGCTGCAGAAAGGATATCTTCCGGGGAAATATTTTCTTCCAGTTTGAAATTTTCCTGTGACAGGCAATAGCGGGAGATATTCCACAGCTTGTTGGAAAAATTTCGGAAACTCGCGATCTTTTCCTCGCCAAGCTTCATGTCTTGTCCGGGCGCTGAACCGAGTATGAAAGAAAGGCGTACGGCGTCGGTTCCGTATTTTTCAATCACATCAAGCGGGTCAATAATATTGCCCAGTGATTTGCTCATCTTGCGTCCTTGTTCATCGCGAACAAGGCCGTGCAGGTAGACAGTCTTGAAAGGAATATCATTAATAAGGTATGTCGTCATGAGGATCATGCGCGCAACCCAAAAAAAGAGAATATCATAACCAGTTTCCAGTATTGATGTAGGATGATATATTTTGAGATCGTCAGTGTTTTCCGGCCAACCTAATGTTGAAAAAGTCCATAAGCCGGAGGAAAACCAGGTGTCCAGCGTGTCCGGGTCTTGTTCCCATCCATTGCCTTCCGGCATTTCCAAGCCGCAGTAAACTGCCTGCCCCTTATACCAGACAGGGATGCGGTGCCCATACCAAATCTGTCTGGAAATGCACCAATCCCGCAAATTATCAATCCAGTGAAAATAGATTTTTTTGAAATGATCCGGGACAATCTCAATTTTCCCAGAGTCAACAGCTTCGCGCATGAGTTTTTTCAGAGTCGTTTTCTTTCCTGCGCGTTCGAATTCCTTGTTGACCGCTATGAACCACTGCTCCTTTATTTGCGGTTCAATGATGCCTTCGCCGCGGCTGTTTATGGCGATATTGTGGAGGTAGTTGTCTTCCTTTTTCACTACTAAGCCTTTTGCCTCAAGTTTTGCAACTATTTTTTTGCGCGCATCCCTTATGTCCATACCGGCAAACTCTCCGGCGACAGGGAGGAGTTTACTATCGAAATCTATGATCTGTTCGCCAGCAAGTTTGTGCCGCTCAGCGATATCAAAATCAACCATATCATGCCAGGGCGTAATGGTCATGGCGCCGGTTCCGAATGACATATCAATCGCGTCGTCTTTGATTACAGTTGCGACAACCGGACCATTGATCCATTCCAACTTTAATTCCTGACCATGCTTGTATTGCTTATAACGTTCATCCTCAGGATGCACTACGACATATTTGTCTCCGAATTTCGTTTCTGGCCTGGCCGTGCTGATCACGAACGGTCCATATTGCAAATAATATAATGTCACAGATTCTTCCTTGTGCTCCAATTCATCGTCAGAAACCGTAGTTTTCAATTTCGGATCCCAGTTCACGATCCTATGACCGCGGTAAATCATGCCGTCATCGTACATTTTTTTGAACGCGGTGCGGACAGCGAGAGAGCGTTTCTCGTCCAGCGTAAATGCTTCACGGCTCCAATCAAGCGAAGCGCCCATCTTTTTTGTTTGCATTACAATAGTGTCATGGCTTTCCTGCGCGAATTTTTCAACTTCCTTTAAAAATGCTTCGCGTCCCAAATCGTGGCGGGTTTTTCCATTGCGTTCGAACATGAGCTGCTCGACTTTTGACTGTGTCGCGATTGCGGCGTGGTCGGTCCCGGGAAGCCACAGGGTGCGTTCACCTTTCATGCGATGGTAACGGGCAAAAATATCCTGTATGGCCAGCATGGCAGCATGTCCTGTGTGTAGTCTACCGGTCACGTTCGGCGGCGGGAGCACCATGGAAAAAGGCTTTGCATCGGATTTTGTAATATTTTCCGAGATACATTTGTCCGGGTTGAAAAAACCGCTTTCTTCCCAGCGTTTGTAGATTTCCGCTTCTACTTTTTGCGGTTCGTATATTTTTGGCAGTTCTTTTGGCATGTTTTTCTTCAGGCTAAAGCTTTGTTATAGATGCATAATACCAGTATCGGGCTTATATTTCAAGCAAAATATGAGTAATTTTTATAGCTGCCAGAAAGTACCGTAGTATTTTGCATGTTTTACTTTGTTTAAGCCAAAAACAAGCTGCTATATTTGACATAAAATCAATTCGGGTATATACTTATGTGTTGGTACGCATAGCGCCCAACCTTAGAGGTTTGCTTTTTTAGAAGGCTCTTTGAAATCAAAAAAAGAAAGGGAGGTAACGCCATGAGCAAGGAAGATGGCAACACCAACGATGCGGTGAACAAAAGGTGGGCGGATTTCGTGGGGGAGGTTTGTCAGGCGCTTTGGCCGGCACTGAAACCGGCAATCGTGAGCGGCAAATTCGACTTCAAGAAATTCGACACAATCTCAAAAAAACTGGCGGCGCTTCGACGGGGATTTTTACAGCAAGACAAAAAGACCGGCACCGGTCTCGACATAGGCAAGGTCACTGAGGAACAAATGGCCAAGCTGTCGGTGTGGGACATGAAGAATCTGTATGGGCTTTTCTACGAACAGGTCTTCGGACTGCACGTCTCGTTTCCCGACGAGCTCATGCCGGAAGCTCCGGATGAATTCGCTTGGCCCATCTGCATTCCGGGCATCATGTCCAATGAGGCGGCCTATCACAGCGGCAAAAGCGACATGCCGAAACGGAAATACAACACAGACAAACCGCTGGACAGCATCATGCAGTTGGACCGCGGCCGCGACGCGTGGACGCACAGCTACATCGTGCGCACACCTGCCGATTTTGAAGCCGGAGAAAAATGGAAGAACCTTTCCGGCAACGATATCGACAGCAAGAAAATCAACGTCTTGATGTTTCGGGAGCGCTGGATCCTGGGCTTGTTCATCTACTGGCTTACGGGCTTACAGCTCGACCGTACTGTTGTGACAGGAACCGGCTCGCGCGATTCCGACGGCTACGTCGTGGACGTGGACTGGTTCGGCGACAAGGCGCGCGTCGGCTGGTGCATTCCTGACGATGCCGACGACAATCTGCGTTTCCGCGAGGCAGTTTCTTAAACTCAACCCTTTTTTCTTTTGTCCTGCGCCGGTTTGGTACTCCAAATCGGCGCTCTTTTTATTTATAGATATTTATCATATAATTAAAATCGGCTAATATAATCGGTCTGGTTGCATTTTTTCAAAAACGTAATTGGATAGCGGTTTGCCCAGCGGAATATGAAACTGCTTGTCTGGTTTTGGAGAAGATTCGTTTTTTAAAAAATATTTTAAAACGATGCTTCGTAAAAAAATCTGACTGTGAGTCGGAAAAACTCAGACAATTTTGCAAAAAATTGTCGGTGATATGGATGAAATCAGACAAAACGTGGGCTCGCGCAATTCCGACGGCAACGTCGTGGACGTGAACTGGAACGACGACAAGGCGAACGTCAACTGGTACAATCCTGACAATGCCGACGACAATCTGCGTTTCCGCGAGAAGTTTCAAAAAAAGAGAACCCCGTTCAATTGTTGGCGGGGTTTTCAAATAGTTGTTGATTTTTGGAAGCTCCAGGATTTTTCAAATATGCCAGCCAATTGTTTGCATCTTTTGATATTTTTTGTAAATCTGTTTCAAATTTGAGATATTTTTCCGTATCGATTATTTTGAGTTCATGCATCATGTGAAAAAATTTTTTCAATTTCTCGATTTTCACGCGTGCCATAAGTAGTAAAGGAATTTTATTAGATTTTGATTCTAATGCGGCTTCTATAATTAGATCCATTATTTCCAAACAAATATTTTCTATTTTCAAATAAATCCCAAAACGGTCGCGCTTGGAAATTCTTGGAGAATAGACATAAACAGCTTTGTAAAAATCGCAAACCATATGAACCAAGGGAACATTTTTGAAATCAGCAAACCCTCCGGGGGGGGGGTCTTGGCGGTGGGGTTATTCATGATGATATTTTTGAAAAAATTATCAGCTTGGAAAATTTGTTCTCGGCTTGGCAGGAGTTCAGTTGCGAAAAAATGAAAAAATCGGATGTTCAGGAATTTGAGTTTGATTTGGAAAATAATCTTTTTACTTTGCATGAATCTCTGAAAAGTAAGGCATACCAGCACTTTGAGTATACAGCATTTAACGTTTGTGATCCAAAATTGAGAAGGATTCACAAGGCAACTGTCAGGGATCGGGTTTTGCATCATGCCCTTTTCAGGATACTTTATCCTATTTTTGACAAGGGTTTCGTTTTTGATTCGTATTCTTGCCGAATAGAAAAAGGAACGCATCGTGCAGTCGGAAGATTGAATAGTTTCTGTCGAAAATTAAGCTGTAATAACCATAAAAATATCTACGCGCTCAAATGTGACGTTAGGAAGTTCTTTGATTCGGTTGATCGGAATATTTTGTTGGAACTTATCAAGAATAAGATTTCGGATGCCGAGACGATCTGGCTGATTGAAAAAATTGTCAGAAGTTTCAAAAAAGGTTTGCCGCTGGGCAATGTGACCAGTCAGTTGTTCGCCAATATTTATCTTAATGAGTTGGATCAATTTGCCAAGCATATTTTGAAAGAAAAATATTATTTGCGATATTGTGATGATTTCATTATCTTAGCTAAAGATGAAAAACATCTGGAAAAACTTGTTGTTCATATTGATGAATTTTTAAAGAGCCAACTGAAATTATTTCTGCATCCGAATAAGATAATAATCAGAAAATATCGGCAGGGGATCGATTTTCTCGGCTATGTCGTTTTGCCACATCATCTGGCTTTGCGGACAAAAACCAAAAGAAGAATGATGCGGAAAATACAACAAGGATCTTCGAATTTGAAAAGTGGTTTGATTTCGGAAAAATCTTTCAATCAAAGTCTGCAATCATATTCGGGAATGCTGAAACATTGTAGCGGGTATAAGATTCAAAAGGAAATTGAAAAATATTGTAATAATTCGTGTGTAGCTTCAAGACGTTCTTTTTTTGTTGACTAAGGTTAAGGTTAGGGTGACAAAATATTATAATAAAATGCTGCGCATCATTTCAGTTTCAGGTTCGCGTCGGGCTGCAGGGTTTTCCAGCCAGCCTGGACTTTTTTCTTTTGCGCCGCGCTCATCTTTTGCCAGCGGATGGCCGCTGCCGCCGCGATCATGGCGGCATTGTCGCCAGTCAAGGCCATATCTGGGACAGAATAGGTCACGTCGGGCATGACTTTTTTAATGGTGGCGCCCATTTGTTCGCGCAGTTCCTGATTGGCGCTGACCCCGCCGGCCAACAGGATAGTTTTCGGCTGATATTGTTTGGCAGCGCGCAATGTTTTTGTTATCAAGACATCAACTGAAGCCTGCTGGAATTCATGGCGGAGGGCGGCGATATATTCCTGGTCCTGCAAAAGTTCCGGATGTTTCTTGGTTTCATATAAAACTGCCGTCTTGAGGCCGGAAAAGGAAAAGTCCAGATTGTTCTTGTTGAGCATCGGCCGCGGAAAAGCGACTTGGTAGGGATTAGTTTCAGACACGTAACTCTCGGCGTATTTGGCGACGACCGGACCGCCGGGATAGCCGATTTTCAGGATGCGGGCGACCTTGTCGAACGCCTCGCCGACAGCGTCATCCAGCGTCTGGCCGACGATTTCATATTGCAAATGATCCCGCATATGCACCAGCTGTGTGTGCCCGCCGGACACGACCAGGCACAAAACAGGAAAGCCTACCTGGGAGGTTCCGGCAGTTTTGCTGACGAGGTTGGCATAGATGTGACCTTCGATGTGGTGGATCCCGATCAGCGGTTTCCCCCAGAGATAGGCCAATGTTTTGGCGAAATTGACGCCGACCATCAGCGCGGGAATCAATCCGGGTCCGGCCGTCACGGCGATCGCGTCGATGTCCTGGATAGCGATGCCCGCCTCTTTCAAAGACAGCTCCAAAACAGGCGTAATATTCTTGACGTGCTCGCGGGCGGCCAGATTGGGCACGACGCCGCCCCATTTCGCATGCAGTTTCACTTGCGAGGAGACCTGGTTGGAAAGGATTTCCAAAGAATCGGCTGAGGCGCGCACCGCAGAAATGGCGGTTTCATCGCAGGAAGTTTCGATGGCGAGGATTATAATATTTGACATAAGTATGATATTATTGTAGTATAGGGTTTCTTTTAAGGCTGTTTTGATATAATTTTTTTCAAAGCGTTTTCGCGTATAATTCTCCAAGCGATACTATTATATGGCAACGAAAACTAAAAGTCTACCCCGCAAGCTTTCTTTAAAGAAAGCAAAACCGGCCAAGAAAAAACCGGCCAAGAAAAAACCGGCCGCTCCGGCTGTGCGGCTACGCCGCCAAAATGATTTTCCCTGGCAGATGTCCGGCCGGCAATCACTCTTGGTGAAAAATCCTTCCGCAGTCGGCACTTCTTCCAAGCTGTACCGCCGCAACGCCGATCTGGTCCGCTGCAAGGATTTGAATGACAGCGAACTGGTGACCGTGACGCTGACACAGAACCGGGAAGCCTACAAGGAGCTGTTCGCCCGCTATCAGAAGAAATTGTTCGTCTACATCTTCCATCTGACAGGCAACCGGGACGAAACGGAAGACATTTTGCAGAACGTTTTCTCCAAGACATATAAGAATATAAAAAATTTCGATACCTCCCGGAAATTTTCTTCTTGGATCTATCGCATCGCGCACAATGAAGCGGTGAACTTTTTGAAACGTAAAAGCAAGCGGTATACCATCTCTTGGGACGACATCACGACCAGCAAGGACAAGTTGGATACCGCGTCCAGCGACGAACTGCCGGAAGACAAGTGGGCGCGCCAGGAAATCAAGAAAGACATGGAACAGGCGCTCGGCAGTCTGCCGGAAAAATATCAGCAGATTTTGAAACTGAAGTATCTGCAGGAATATTCCTATAAGGATATCGGCGTCATCTTGGGCAAACCGGTGAACACCGTGGGCACGCTGATCAACCGGGCCAAGAAAAAACTGCTGGAAGTTGTGAAGGAACAGGAAGGAAAAAAATAATATACTTTTCATTCAAAAAATTGAAAGCAGGTTGAGCCAGGAGGCACAAACTTGCTTTTTATTCGTGCAAAATGATGTTATTTGCTATAATAAATCCATAATAATTTAAGATAAAAGATATGGAAGGCAATGAAATAATCGATTTGTTGGTGCGGAATGAGATTGTGATGCAAGAACTGTATCGGGCTTATGCGAAAACGTTTCCGATCTTTGAGAGTTTTTGGTCCAGCATCGCCAAAGATGAGGCGAGTCATGCCGCTTGGATCAACACTTTGTATTATAAGATGAAAGCCGGAATGGTCGTCATTCCCGAACAGCGTTTTCCTGTCGCAATCATCGAGGCGACCATTGCGGATATTGAAAAGAAAAAAGAGCAGGCGCAAGCAGGCAATGTGACTTCATTGGGCGCTATGGAAATCGCCGTGCAGATAGAAGGCGGGATGTTGGAAAGCAAATTTTTCGAAGTCATCGCCAATGACAACATCGAATTGCAAATAATCCTCGAAGCTTTGCGCCTCGGCACGCAGCAGCATCTGCAGGAAATTAAGAGAGAACGGGACAGGGAAGCTGGCGGCGCGGAATTTGAGAAACTGACCGCCTAAAAAAGCCATAAAAAAGACGACCTTTAGGTAGGTCGTCTTGGCTTCGATGAAGCATCCTTTGTGACTAGTCGAATGCGTGGTGGCATGGTGATTCAGGCGCATTTTTGGCGAGCCATTCCTGAGCTGCTTTACGCAACTTAGGCCACCACAGATCAGTGTAGACGATCTCCGGCTGTTCCCTTGATGGCCGATCCCACTCGATTCTGCTCCATGATCCTCGCGATTCTTCGATTTTGGGCAGTGCTTCCTTCAGGATAGCGTCGGCCTGACTGTCCGGCATTCCTAGATCAGTCAACATCTTTTTTAACCGCTCTTTGGTTGTCATGATGCGCCTCCTTTCAATGCTTTATTTTTGTTTCGTCAATCTTACGATTAGACAGTACAATCTAGTATAAATTTGAATTTTTGTCAAACCTACGTGCTCAACCGGGGGATACTCTTGATTATTTTTTAGTATATGCTAAACTATCAAATGTTACTGTTTTTGGTTGATTTTAATTATAGAGTCTTGCATTTTACCAAAAACTAAGAACTACCAGCCAAAAACCGCTTTTGGCCCTATCGTCTAGTGGTTAGGACACCAGGTTTTCATCCTGATAACAGGGGTTCGATTCCCCTTAGGGCTACAAATATTAAAAAGACTCCGATGTTTTTTCGGAGTCTTTTTAATATTTGTATTCTGATAAAGGAATCGAACGGGCAGGAGCTAAGCAAGCTGGCTTTTATACGCTTGAGTTATTTTGTGGATGAAATACAATAGACATATGGAATCCAGCAGTGAAAATTCAAAAATAAGTTTATGTATAGCTGCCGGATTAAAATAAAAAAAGACGAAGTATAATCACGTATAGATAAAAGGAATTTTTTGGGCAAAGCCCATTTGAATTTCTACTGCTGGATGGAACAGACTGGGCAATTCATTTTTGCGTTTCTCAAACACTACGGCTACTTTGCCATGCTGCCTTTGATGATCGTCGAGGGTCCTGTGGTGACCATCATTGCGGCGATGCTCGCCAGCCTGGGCGCTTTCAGCTGGCCGGTGGTGCTGGTTTTTTCCATCGCAGGCGACATGATCGGTGACATCCTGCTATATGGCGCGGGATATAAGTGGGGAATGAAATTCGTGCATGGCTTCGGCCGGTATATGGGAATCACCGAATCTTTGGTTCTGCGGATGGAAAAATATTTTGAAAAGCACGGCGGCAAGACGATTTTCGCCGTCAAATCCACGACCGGCCTTTGTTGGGCGACATTCACGGCCGCGGGCATCGTAAAAATGGATCTGAAAAAATTCGTTCAGTATTCCTTCTTGGGCGGCGTGGTCTGGAGCGGCTTTTTGGTCGCCATGGGCTATTTCTATGGTTATCTCTGGAAAAGCATCAAGCAATACATCAGCTGGGTGGGGTGGATCATCTTCGCGGTCGCCATAGTTTCTTTTGTAGTTATTACAATTTATAAAAATAACCAAGCGAAGAAAATTTTTCAGTAAAAAGCTTGTTTCCGTTATGAAGAAGGGTCTTTTTTTAAGACTGCCAATGGAGCAGTTTTTTTGTATGACATAAATATAACTTAAAATAGTAGTATCTAGTACCTTAACAAATAATCGCTTCTGCGATTTATAGCCTCAACCGAAGGTTAAAAAAGGAGAATATTATGAGATTATTTAGAAAGAAAAGTAAGCAATGGCTGGGACTGGAAGCGTGGTATCAAATGTTTACTTATGATTCCACAGCCATGAGAGCATGGAAGAATATGATTACTTTCCAAGGCTCGCTTATCATGCTTTTGCCTTTGTGTATTGCTGTATTTTTAGCGATCTCAGGAAAACCTCGGCAAGGTGCGGTTATTCTCATTATTACGCTGGGTGCTTTCTTAACTGGGTTTGCCATTACACGAGCGGAAGATGGCGGGCTCTACAAGAAGCACTCAATCTTTGTGAGTTGGTGCATGATAGTGGGATACAACTTGTGCGGAGCAATGCTTATTTTTTTAGCGATATTTTTGGTCGTTTAGCAGTTCGCTACTATTTTCCCCAAAGACCTTTCAAACCCGCCTAACAGTGATTAGGCGGTTTTTTAAAAATTTAATTTAGTGATTTTATGGCTTATGAAAGGCATATTTTTAGTGCCTTAAAAATCAATTTTAATTTGTGGTATAATTAAAATATAAAAGTTAAAAAATAGGCGTATGTTTAGTGGTGAAATATATAAACTGGCAAGCTCCATTGAAAAAAAACCGGAACAAGAGGCAGAAAAAGAAAAACCTTTTGAATTAAGTTTTTACATTACTGACCATAGTGCTGACAACGCGGAGACTGGCAATTCGGAAAAATTAAGGGAGCTTTATAGGGATATTAAAAAAGATGGCGTCGAATCAGTCCGTTATGATTGGCGTTGGAAAAATATCGAAGTTGAACGGGGAAAATACGATGAAAGCTGTCTGGACAGATATGAACAGGCAAAAAACATCATGGCCGATGTTTGCATGAGCGAACCGACCATTATCCTTTCCGATGTTCCGGATTGGGCGAAAGAACTTTATAAAAATGACAAAGAAAAATTCTTTGATGCATTTAGAAACTACGCAGAACAGGTAAAAGAACATTTGGCTTCCGCTAAAGGCGAAAAAGTTTCCAGAATTCAGATTTTAAATGAACTTAATAATAAGGTTTTTACGTCAGTAGCTGCTGAAGATTTGCCAAGACTTTGTCAGATAACTCGAGAAGTTTTTCAAGATTATAATCCTGACATCAAATTGATGGGAACTTTGCTTGT
>JBGQBV010000015.1:0-13147 GCA_041494985.1 Minisyncoccia bacterium | reverse complement strand
TGGCTAAGACCGCTGAAGAATGGCATTTTTGAAAAACCTAACCGCGGGGTTTGTTTTCATATATACAACCGAATAAGGTTAGCTGTTGAATCCCTGAATTTTCTGCATGGACTGGCTATCTGAGTTTTTTCAAAAATTCCATTCTTCAGTGGTTTAAATTATTTTTTGTATATTTGTATTTTTGTACATTTTTGTAAGTTTGTAGACCCATGAAATATTCAGATGAACAATTGGTGGAAAGGTTCCTTGGAGGAGAGGAGAAAGCGCTGGGAGCGCTTGTTGAAAAGTACCTCAAGCCGCTCTATAACTTCGCCTATCAGCTGACGCGCGACCAAGGCGCAGCTGAAGACGTCGTGCAGGAAACTTTCGTGAAAGTGTGGAAAAATCTGCCG
Source organism: Minisyncoccia bacterium (assembly GCA_041494985.1). Taxonomy (GTDB): domain Bacteria; phylum Patescibacteriota; class Minisyncoccia; order Moranbacterales; family GWC2-37-73; genus JBGQBV01. The sequence continues at coordinate 12,755 of JBGQBV010000015.1, read as the reverse complement.
GCTTTCGACAGCGGAAAGAAGTTCAGCACCTGGGCATATGCCATCGCGAAAAACACCGCCTATGATTTCCTGAAAAAGAAAAAATCAGTTTCTTTTGCCGCGTTCGAGAAAGAGGACGGCGAAAACATGTTGGAAAACATCTGCGATGAAAACGTCCTATATTCGGAGGCGCTGTGGCAGAAAATCGACAATGAAAAAGACGCGCAGGCCTTTCTGGACACGCTGGCACCACAGATCAAAACGATCCTGCTGTTGCATCACCAGCAGGGATTTGCCTTGACGGAAATCGCTGAAATCATGGGTCATTCCCCGAACACCGTCAAAAGCAAATACCGCCGCGCCATTCTTTCTTTACGCAAAAGTATTTCTGCAAAAAATGCTTTATCTAAAGCATAAACATCACATAGAGATTGACAAAGTATCATTTTAGGAGTATGATGTAAGGTCAGTTCTTTAATATGTACTTGCGAGTGGTCATAGCTATAAAGATGCGGAATACGTCGGCATTTTCTAGCTATGACCATGGTGGTCTGGCTATTCATCTCTATCAGGGGTGAGTAAAATTCAACTAGTAGTTGAAAAGGAGGATTACGATGAAGTATTCGAAAATGGAGTGGGGAACGATGGAAGCGGTTGTAAACAAACTCGGTGGAATGGAAGGAGTAGATCGTTTCCTTCGTGGCGAACTGATGGTTTCCGAACCGTCTCGCAGCTGGACTGAACAGGACGGAGTGATTCGCTTCAGTGTCACTTCCGACGGGACGACCGGTTTTCGATGGATCGAGCGTCTAGAAAAACAGGGCTTCAGAATTTCGGACTATGCGAAGAGCATTCTCAAATCCTCAGACTTTGTGCCGACAAGCGGAACAATCACGGAGATCGCGGTGCTCAAAGGGATGTTGTGGAATGACAACAAGCGTATCACCAAGAACATTCGCGCCGAAGCTGACAACCGCAGTTTGACCAAACCAAATGCCGAAGTCGCTTGTCTGATCCGGGAAAAATTTTCGGACAAAGAGATCGAAGCCATGGGTCTCTGGTGGATCGTTGCTATGCACAAGCCCATCAAAGATTCCGTTGGCGATCCGAGCCTGCTCTATGCGTCTCGTTCCGTTGACGGGCTTTGGCTGCACACGGCTTATGTCAGGCCTGGCTATGGGTGGGGTCGTGGCCGTGGGTTTGCTTTCGTCTCCTCGCAAGTCGGTGCTCAGGACTCTGTTACTCAGAGCTAGCCCTCTGATCCTTAGTCCTAAACTAAAATGGGCCTCGTGTGAAAATTTTCGCACGAGGCTCTTTATTTTGTGCTAGAATAAAAAAGGTAGTAGGAAAGAATGCAAGCGATCACGGTTTCTTGCTTCCGAATCCAGTATCCATACATTGAGAATATCCACGACCAAGGTTTTGGATAGGGTGGTGTGTGTAGAAACTTCAAAAAATGAAGATACTTGGTGCGGTGAGCTGGAGGACTTCGATGTCCAAAATAAGATTGCAGTAGATATAAAATTAGAAAAGAGATTGAGAAGATCAGTGCACCCGAAAAACAATCCGTTTCGTAGTATCAGTAAGTACTATGAAAAAGCAACCGGAACAAATATTGGATAATATTACTGAACTGGAACCGCCAAAGCATCTGAAAATGGCGGTTTTTGCGCGTCTTGAACGGGAAAAACAGAAACAAATCATGCGCCGAAAGATGGCTTTGCTGGGCGGATTTTTTGTCGCCGGCGCCGGACTGTTGGTGGCTGGGGCGTTTTTTATAAAAGAAATAATGGTTTCCGATTTCTGGAGCATCTTTTCGCTCAGTTTCACGGATGCTGGGACATTGCTCGCGTATTGGCAGGAATTTGCCTTGTCGCTGCTGTAAACATTCCCGGCGGAATCCTTCGCCTATCTGCTTGCACCTGTCTTTGTCCTGCTAGTTTTGGCCAAGGAATATGGGGAGCGGCAGCAGGCGATGAAACTTTAATTTGCATAAAGCAATGGACAAACATATGGATAAGCTGAAAAATATTTTTAATTCAAAATCTTATCGCTGGATCCTCTGGATCGTCGCCGAGCTGCTGCTGCTGGCGCTGGTGTTCGCCTTGGGAATACGCGTGGGAATACACAAAGCAGGCTATTCCTATCAGTGGGGGGCGAATTATGAACGGAATTTCACCCGGTCGTTCGGTCGGCCCGGCGGACCGGGCATGATGGGCGGCGGCATGATGGGATTTTTCAGGGATCAGGGCGGCGACCTTAGGAACGCGCACGGACTGGCTGGCGTCGTCGTTTCGATCGCCGGCAATACGTTGGTGGTGAAAGATGACAGCAACAAGGAAAACACGGTCACGGTGGACGACAAAACCATCATCAAAGCCGGACGCAATGATATAAAGCTAGGTGATCTGAAGACTTCCGAAAGAATTGTGGTTATCGGCAAGCCTGACAGCAGCGGCGTGATCGTGGCGGAACTTATTCGGGCTTTTGACACCAATGTAACAAATTAATCATATATCAATGACATGGCCAGCTTATCCAAGAAAAAAAAGAATCTCTACATCGCAGGCGCGATCATACTGATAGTCGGGGGATACTATTGGTACAAGAAATCGACTGCGCCTGCCGCGCCGATCCAATATAAGACTGAGGCCGCGGCCAAGGGGACTTTGGTGGTGTCTGTTTCCGGCAGCGGCAATATCACTGTCGATCAGCTGGCCACTGTCGATCCGACCATCACAGGCACAGTTTCCAATCTGGCGGTCAAAGTCGGGGACAATGTCAAAAAGGGAGCGACACTGTTTACGATCATCAACAACGACCTTTCGGTCAGCAACGACCAGGCGGCGGCATCCTTGCAGCAATCTAAGAATTCGCTTGATTCCGCGAAGCTGAACGTCGATCAGGCCGAGGCTGATTATGAAGCGGCAAAAAAGGATCCTACTGCCACCCACGACCAGAAAGAAATATTGAAAAAGAAGATAGACATAGCTGAGAACGGGGTGACGGCCTCGAAAAAAAGTTATACCGCTTCGCTGGCCAGCTTTAATAACACTTTGTCCAATGGTGCGAAAAGGATCGTGACCGCTCCGATAGACGGGACGGTCAGTGCCATCAATGTCAAGAACGGCGATGATCTGAGCCGCCTTTCTTCCGGCAGCAACGCCAGCAGCGCCCCGATGATCATCGGCGATCTGAAAACGCTCAAGGCACAGGTGGCAGTCAATGAGGTGGACATTCCCAATGTCGCGCTGGGACAAAAAGTCATGATGACTTTCGGCGCCATCGACGGACTGACCGCTTCCGGAAAAATTGAAAAAATGGATGCCCTGGGCACTCTGGCTCAAGGCGTGGTCACCTACAACGTGACGATCGGTTTTGATACGCTTGATTCCCGCATTCGGCCTAATATGAGTGTCTCGGCCAAAATCATCACCCAGGTCAAACAGGATGTGATAACGGTTCCGAACAGCGCGCTCAAGACGCAAGGAAACGCCACATATGTGGAAGTCATGAACAGCGGAGCGCAAACGCCGGAAAGGCGCACGATCGAGATCGGAGCCGTGAACAATACTGACACGGAAATAGTCAGCGGAATCAACGTGGGCGACAACGTGGTCACACAAACGATTGATCCGAATGCCAAGACCACCACGACCTCCACTGCGGGAAGCGGAATTCCAGGCTTAGGCGGCAGCCGAGGCGGATTCAGCGGGGGCAGGATCGGAGGCTAAGACTAAACGGTAAATCTTCAGGAAGATTATGATCAGATGCGATAATTTGAAAAAAATATACACGAATGGAGATGTGGAGACGGAGGCGCTAAAGGGTGTTTCGTTCAGCATTGAGAAAGGTGAATTCGTGGCTATCATCGGTCCGTCCGGCTCAGGAAAATCGACCTTGATGCATATTTTGGGCGCGCTGGACACGCCGACGAGCGGCAGTTATTTTCTGGATGAAAACGAGGTTTCCAAGTTGGACGACGACGAGCTCTCGGAACTCAGAAGGAATAAGATAGGCTTCGTGTTCCAGGCTTTCAATCTTCTGCCGCGCACCACGGTCTTGAGAAATGTCATGCTGCCTTTGCTCTATACGGACACTACTGCGCAGGAAAGGGAAGACCGGGCGAAAATCTGTTTGAAATATGCCGGCATGGAAGAAAGCAAATTCTACAATCTTTCCAATCAGCTTTCCGGCGGTCAGATGCAGCGGGTCGCCATCGCGCGTTCATTGATCAACAACCCGGCTATCATCCTGGCCGATGAGCCGACCGGCAATTTGGACACGAAAACCAGCCGTATCGTGATGGAAGCTTTTCAGGAGCTGCATCAGAAAGGCCACACTATCGTTTTGATCACGCATGAACAAGAGATTGCGGCGTTCGCCGGGCGCGTCATTTCCATCCGCGACGGCCTGATCGAAAGCGATATCAAAAAATAATATGATAACAACAGATTTATTAAAAGAAACATTCTGGTCGCTGTCGGCCAATAAGGTCAGGTCCGGACTGACGATTTTGGGTATTGTCATCGGCATCGCGTCGGTGATCACCATGGTGTCCATCGGACAAGGCGCGCAAAGCACGATTGCCAGCAGCATCGAATCGATCGGCTCGAACCTGATCGTCGTCACGCCGGGGGCAGCAAGAGGAACGTCTGTCAGCGCCGGACGGGGTAGCGCGCAAACCCTGACCGCGGATGACGCGACGGCTATCGGCAGTCAGATCCAGAACATAAAAGCGATCGCGCCTGAAGATTCCGGACGCAAACAGGTAACTGCCAAGGGTACGAATACCAACACCCAGGTCATCGGGACTGTGCCGGATTATATCAATGTGCGGAACGTCACGGTTGATTTGGGCACGTTCATCACCGATCAGCAAGTGAAAACTTCCGCCAAAGTGGCCGTGCTCGGGCCGACGGCACGGGATGATCTTTTCGGCGCCGGAGCAAATCCGATCGGCCAGACCATCAGGATCAAGAATGTGGATTTCGACGTCATCGGCGTGACTTTGACCAAGGGCGGATCGGGATTTGCCAATCCTGATGACAGCATCTATGTCCCACTGACCAGTTCGCAGCACTTTTTGACAGGCGACACTTTCGTGACGACAATCAGCGTGGCGGCCAGCGACCAGAATTCCATGGCTTCCGTCCAGCAGCAGATCTCGGACTTGCTTTTGAGCAGGCATGGGATCTCTGATCCGCAGCAAGCGGATTTCAGCCTCATCAACCAAGCGGACATCATCGCCACCGCCTCCAGCATCACCGGGACGTTCACGATCTTGTTGGCTTCCATCGCCGGTATCTCGCTTTTGGTGGGCGGCATCGGGATCATGAACATGATGCTCACGACGGTGACGGAAAGGACGCGTGAAATCGGCCTCAGAAAAGCCGTGGGAATCAAAAAAGTCTATATCAATATGCAATTTTTGGCCGAGGCGGTAGCGCTGACATTTCTGGGAGGATTTATGGGGGTTGTGCTGGGCTGGCTGGCATCGCTCGCAGTTTCCAGATTTGTGCCGCAACTGACAACGCAGGTTTCCGTGTCATCGATCCTGTTGGCCTTCAGCGTATCGGCTGGTGTCGGAATAGTCTTCGGATTTTATCCGGCGCGACGTGCGGCGAACCTGAGTCCGATGGAAGCGCTGAGATATGAGTAATAATTTTTAATTTTAAATTTTAAATCAATTTTAAATTAAACAAATTTACAATTTTAAAAATTTAATCATTCTGATTTCATTTAAAATTTTAAATTTATAATTTAAAATTAAGTAAGAATTATGGAAAACAAAAGAAATCACATTATTGTGATGGTTGTAGTAGTTGTTGCGATTGCCGGCGGCGCGTTTTATGGCGGGATGCAATATGGCACAGCCAAAACCAAAGCGGCGCAGGTAGCCAGCCGAGGAACGGGATTCGGAGGCGGCGCTGGCGGAGCGCGCGGCGGAGCGCGTGGAGCCATGATGGGAGCCAACGGCGGCGCCGGCGATTTCGCGGCGGGCCAGATCATTGCCAAGGACGACACCAGCGTGACGATCAAAAACAGGACGGGCAGTTCGCAGATAGTTTATTTTTCTCCTTCGACCTTGATCGGCAAATCGGTGTCCGGATCCGCTGCTGATCTGAGCGCCGGGCAGCAGATCACGGCCAGCGGCAAAAATAGTCCGGATGGCAGCCTGGCGGCGCAGGACATCCAGATCCGCCCGGCGCAGACCAATCAGCCAGCCCAGCAATAAGGAATGTGCTATAATTCAAGCCAGTGCATTGTATAACAGGGCATACTGCACAGGATAAACGAAACCACAATGAAAGACATTATCGCGAAACATAAGAAAAATTGGTCGGACATCTCGCTGATCACTCCCATCCTGACAGGCTTGCTGTTTTTTGTCGGGAGCCTTTTTGTGAGCAGTTTCGCGACCATATACGCGACCGAAAGGGCAGGCAGCAATGTTCCGGATCTCATCATCAGCAACATCCCGGTCGTGAATGTCGATTTTGTGGTGAGCGAACTGGCTCTGTTTTTCTTCATTTTCATAGTCATCGTGACTTTACTGCATCCCAAAAAAGTCCCGTTCATATTGAAGAGCGCAGCCTTGTTCATCCTGATCAGGGCGATGTTCGTCACGCTCACGCACTTGGGACCGTTTCCCCAGAGGTCATTCATCGACCAAAGCGAATTTTTCGGACCGCTGAACATCGGCTCGGATTTCTTTTTCTCCGGACACACGGGACTGCCTTTCCTGCTGGCTTTGATGTTCTGGGAAGAGAACAAGCTGATCAGCGGCATCTCTCTGGTCGCCTCGGTGATTTTCGGAGTCAGCGTCCTATTGGGACATCTGCACTATTCCATCGATGTTTTTGCGGCATTTTTCATCACGTACACGATATACGATATTGCGCAGAAGCTGTTCAAAAAAGACTTACTGCTGTTCAGGAAAAAGCCCGCCAATACTTATTAATAAAAAACAATGGTTCCGAAATGGTTCATCCTGTTTTGTCTGATGGTGGGCTCTTCGATCGTCGCTTGGGTGCCGCTGCTTTGGGGTGCGGGAATGTTCTCTTTTTCTTCGGTCGTCTTCAGCGCCCTGGGCGGCATTGCTGGCATCGTGGTTGCGGTTAAAATTGGAAATGCAATCTGATATGGCAAAAAAAATTGACACGAATCAACATGCTCCGCTGGCGGACCGGATGCGTCCGCGGAAACTTTCAGACTTTTTCGGCCAGGAAGAACTGATCGGTCGTGAGTCTTTTTTGCGTAAAGCTATTTCCGACGACCAAGTGCCGTCGCTGATTTTCTGGGGTCCGCCCGGCAGCGGCAAGACGACGCTGGCTTCGATCATCGCGCATGAAACAAATTCGTACTTCGTGCGGCTCTCCGGCGTGACCAGCGGCAAGAAAGATTTGCTGGCGGTCATCAAGGAGGCGGAGGAAAAAAAGAAACAAGGCGCCAAAACCATCCTATTCATCGACGAGATCCATCGTTGGAACAAAGCGCAGCAAGACGTGCTTTTGCCGCATGTCGAGCACGGGACGCTGACACTGATCGGTGCCACCACGGAAAACCCGAGCTTCGAAGTCATTTCGGCGCTCATTTCGCGTAGTCGGGTTTTCGTGCTCAAGAAGCTCGAACCGGAAGATATTGAAAAAATAATCACCCATACCCTCAAAGACAAGGAAAACGGATTGGGGAACCGGAAAATAAAAATCAGCCAGGAGATCATCGCGCTCATTTCGAAACTGGCCAACGGCGATGCGCGCATGGCGCTCAACACGCTGGAAGCCGCCGCCAACCAGAGCGCTGACGTCACTTCCGAGCTGGTCAAAAAAATCCTGCAGAAATCGCACCTGTACTATGACAAGAACGGCGAAGAACACTATAACATCATCTCCGCTCTCCACAAATCGATGCGCGGCGGCGACGCCGATGCCGCCCTCTATTGGCTGGCGCGGATGCTGGAAGGTGGCGAAGAACCGACCTATGTCGCTCGCCGGCTTTTGCGTTTCGCCGCGGAAGATGTCGGGTTGGGCGACAACTTCGCCGTGGTGCTGGCCAATAGCGTGTTTGATGCCTGCCATAAGATCGGCATGCCGGAATGCAGCGTGCATTTGGCGCAGCTGGCCGTCTATTTGGCGCGCGCCAAAAAAGACGTGAGCGCCTATCTGGCGTACGGCAAAGTGAAAAAGGATATCGAGGAATATGGCAATCTGCCGGTACCGATGCATATCCGCAACGCTCCGACCAAGCTGATGGAGAAGCTCGGCTATGGCAAGGGCTACAGATACACTCCGCTCGAAGACAGCGCCGGCCAGCAATATCTGCCCGACGAATTAAAAAATAGAAAATATATTTAAATAGAAAAACTTTTCACGTTGGATGTGAACGTGCCATTGACCCCCACACTTATTTTCCGCGGGTGAAGCCAATTCAGCACCGAAGGTGCTAGCGGAAAATAAGTGTGGGGGTTGACTTTTGTTCAAATGGGGAGTATAATGGGTATATTGGAATAGATAGAGCAAAAACGGGTGAACCCCGTTTTTGCTTTGTTGTGACCATGTCCCAGGCATTATGGATAAAAAAACCAACAAAAATACAAAGCCGAAAAGACGATCCAAAAGGGGCAGCAAGAACGATGTTATTCTTACGCTTGGCAAGATAAGTCCGGAGCGGAGCCGGATTCTGGTGCTTATCGTCCTGATCATCTTCATGGCGACAGGGATGTTTTTTGCCGGCATGGCGCGACGCGCCTACGCGGTGCGGGCAGTCACCGAGCCTGTTTTGGAAAAGAATGCCGCCCTTAAGAAACAGATCACGCAGTTGGTCAAAGGATATCCGATCGCCAGGATGATGCCGTACATCATGGATAAGGATCCGAAAGTGGCCGCGTTTTTGGTCAGCATAGCAAAAAAGGAAAGCAATTGGGGCAAACGCAAACCGGTGTTGGACGGCAAGGACTGCTACAACTATTGGGGCTTCCGCCTGAGCACGGACGAGATGGGCAGCGGCGGACACACTTGTTTCAATTCTCCGCACCAGGCGGTGGAGATCGTGGCGGCGCGGATCGCGCAACTGGTCAACGTCGAGAAGATCGATTCGCCCAAAGAGATGGTTGTGTGGAAATGCGGCTACGGTTGCCTCAACGCGGACAAGTCGCCGAGTGAGAAGAAATGGATCAAGGATGTGAGTTTATATTATGGAAAATTGTCAGATTATTTATAGATAAAGGATTTTCATTTCAAAGATAGCCAGCTTGTCAGAAAATTATTTTTCAACAAGCGCTGATGCAGAAGCATCGGTAAATAATATTTTTTGAGATGTTGTCAAAAATAAAAACAAAAGAGAGAACTTGGCGTTCTCTTTTTGATTTTCGTATAAAATTATTATTCGTCCACTTTTCTTTTGGAAGAAAAGTGGACAGAAAAGAAACACGCACACGGATGAAGATGCTGGGGCAAATGCGGCGTTCTTCGCTAAAATTTCTAGCCGAGGTATGGAGAAATTTTTTAACGCTCATCACTTGCATTTCGCCTACGCACTTCATAGTGTGCGGAGGGAATACTGAATGCAATTCCCTTGCAATTTTTTGGGGATTTGCTAAGGTATAGGCGCAAGAATCATCCTAGATTGGTTTGATTTTTTTGTTTCTTTGACAACTTTTTGAAGTTTAATTTTGAGGAAAGGAGAAGATTGCAGTAATGGCCTAGATATTCAGGTATCCAATACATTCAAAGGAGGAAAATAATCGTGAAGTATACCAAGGGAAAAGAGCATAGTTCTGGAAAAACCAAGATCAACTATCTTGCGCGGGAAGATTCCGAAGTGTTTATCCAAAGGGCCAAAGACGACATCACTGCCAAGGACGATCCGAAGCTTACCAAGATTCTTCCGGGCAAGGGAGAGTGGGCGACTGCGACGACCTCGGCGGTATTTGAACTTTTTGCGGCTGCCGGGCTCCCGGTTTCTTTTCTGGGGCGCGTATCCAAAAAGGAATTTGCAGCCCGCAAGGCCATCATGCTTCCACTTGAAGTACTGGTTCGCAGGGAAGTGCCGAAAGGCTCAAGCTTCCTTAAGCGCAATCCGCAGTTGACGCGTGAAGACGACAAACCGCATCGCTTTTCAAAGATGCTGGTCGAATTCTGTCTGAAGACGACTGGTGGCGGCTATGCGGCGCAGGATGGGCAGGTCATCGTTAATGGTTTGGACGCACTGAAAGGAGAAGAAGATCCAATCATCAAGAATCCATACGGTTTCAGATGGGAACTGATGCACAGCAAAAAGCCGTGGTGGGAAAAAGAAGCTTTGCTGCGGACTCTCGAAGGAATGCAGGTTTATGCCACCTTGCGGGAGGTGCTTATAGCAAAGGAATACTCTGTTGCTAAGCTCATTGAGGAAATCGATGACCTGACGCGCAAAGGCTTCCTAGTGCTCGAGGGTGCCTTTAGGAAACTAGGCGGCACGCTCCAGGACATCAAGTTCGAGTTCGGTATCTGCCTCATCAACGGAAAATGGACGATCGTCTTCGCTGATGTCATCGACTGCGACAGCTGGCGGCTGCTGATCAACGAACAGCAATACAGCAAGCAGGTATTCCGTGACAAGGGCGAGGCTGGGCTCAAGGAATCTGCGGAGAAGTACGCCTATATCGCAAACCTCGTGCAGCAATTCGGGATTCCGCGGCAGGTGCTTGTTATCTGGCGGGGTTCGACCTCTGATCCCATGCCGGATCTGAAGTTGCTTACGGAAAAACTGCCAATGCTCAAGATCATTGAAGTCGTCGATTCGGGACACAAAGGGACGATCCGTTCCTTGCGGAAGGCACAAAAAATTATGGCTGACTATCCGCAGGGCGGAATCTTTGTCTGTCTGGTCGGCCGCAGCAACGGGCTCGGACCCATACTTGCGGCGCATGTGGAATGGCCGGTCCTTTCTTGTCCGGCGACTTACAAGGATTTTCCGGAAGACATCCATTCCAGTGTGCGCATGCCGAGGGAAACGCCGAATCTCACGGTGTGGCCGGATGAAAACATTATACCCGCCGTCCTCGGTTTTCTTTCGGCGAGCAATCCGGCCGTGTATGCGCTTCGTCGCCAGCAGCTCGAGGAACTCGATGATCCCGCGTAAATGATGCGGAATCCCAACAATTTAATGCGCTATCTCCAAACGGGGATAGCGCTTTTTTATGCAAAAATCCGGACTCTTTTTAGATATTAAAAAATATGTTATGATGGAAAACGTCGTTGAATAACTAATAACTAATAATAAACAACAAACGAAATGCTAAACATCCAGGAAGTTTTCATCAAAATCCGCGAGATGAAAAAGGAACAGAAAGATTTGCGGGATATGTATAAGGACGCAATCGCGCAGGCTGATAAATACGAAGAAATTGTCGAGGAAATCAAGGTTCTCAGGGAGAAGAAAAAAGAAATCGAAACGCGCATCCAGAGTGAACTTGGACGAGCTTGGGAAAAGTTCGAAGATCTCAAGGTTGAAATGGACGCGCAAAAAGAAATGTTGAGCGACATCGCTCTGACCACTTTGATGAAAGGCGAAACTGTCGTGGTGAAGGATGAATTTGAAAATGCCTATGAGCCGAACTGGAAAGTAAGTTTCAAAAAATCCAACGGCGGACAAACGGCGGAGTAGTCAATAAATTATGAAAAAGAACTTCTGGCAAAAATTGGCCGAGAAAAAGAAACCCTTTTTTGTCTTGGCGCCGATGGCAGACGTGACGGACATTGCCCAGCGGCAGATGCTGGTCAGACATGGCCAGTCCGACGTGCTGTATACTGAATTCGTTTCGTGTGACGGGATGATGAGCAAGGGGCGGGAAGTGCTGGAAAAAGACCTGCGTTTCATGAAAAACGAGCATCCGCTGGTGGCGCAGTTTTTCGGCGCCAAGCCGGAGAATTTTTTCCATTGCGCGCAGCTGGCCAAGAAGCTGGGCTTTGACGGGTTCGACATCAACATGGGTTGTCCGGACCGCAGCGTGGAAAAACAAGGCGCGGGCGCGTCCTTGATGAAAAATCCGAAATTGGCGCGCGAAATCATCCGGGCGGCCAAGGAAGGCGCGGGCGAGATGCCTGTGTCGGTCAAGACGCGCATCGGCTATTCTAAAAACGAGATTGAAACCTGGCTGCCGGAACTTCTGGCGGAAAAACCGGCGGCGATCATCATCCATGGACGGACGCGCAAAGAGATGTCTTTGGCGGATGCGCACTGGGACGTGATAGCTCGCGCCGTGGAAATTGCTAGAGGCAGCGGGGTGGTCATCATCGGCAATGGCGACGTCGCGAGTCTGGCGGATGGAAAACAGAAAGCCGAGCAGTCGGGCGCGGCCGGCGTCATGGTCGGGCGCGGAATTTTTGGTAATCCGTGGTTTTTCAATGAGGAAAAGAATATTGAAAATATTCCGGTCCGGGAAAAATTGCTGGCAGCCGTCGAGCACGCCAAATTGTTTGAGAAAGAATTGAAAGGAATCAAGGGTTATCACGTGATGAAGAAGCACTACAAGGCTTATGCCAACGGTTTTGATGGAGCGAAGGAGCTCAGAGCCAAGCTCATGGAAACGGAGAGCGCTGCAGAAGCGGAAAAGATCGTGAACGATTTTTTGCGAAATAGTGGTATAATATAAGACACCAAGCCAGTTTGCTGAGAAATCAAATTTTTTTTGAGAAGGTCTTGTCTGAAAACCACTCTTTTTTCTGAAATTTCCTGTTTCTTGTGCTGGGAGCACGGGAAATTTCAGGCAAAAAAGAGATGGTTCGAGTCAG
>JBGQBV010000014.1:0-13991 GCA_041494985.1 Minisyncoccia bacterium | reverse complement strand
GTCGATGCCGACGCCGCCCTCGATATAGTCGAAAAGTTTCAGATAGCTGGGATCGGTTATGTGCCCGGTCTGCGCGCCGACGACGATGTCGACACCTTTTTCCCGGGCGTACGAGCGGATGTCCTTGACGATTTTCGCCGCGTAGCTTTTTTTCGAACCTTCCTGCATGTATATCTGCCCGAAAGTGAAGCTTTGCACGCCCAGATCGATGGCTTTGTGGGTTATGTAGCTGATATAGTCGCGATATTCGCTGCTGGCAAAATTGGGTTTGCAGGAATGCGGACCCCAGACATTCTCGCTGCCGGGCCGGCACATCTTCTTGAAATCGAACTGCTGATGCGTATCGTCATTGTAATATTGCGCCCGCATGTCGATCGCTTCCGCGATGAACATCCCATAGACCACTTCTTTTTTCTTGATCTGGTTCATCACATAGTTGACCAGGCTGAAATCGGGCGGCGTCAGCCAGGTCTCGATCGCCCGATGGAGATAATAGCAATTTGACCGGTTGATAAGCGCCACAAACTTGTCATTCTCCGGGTTGTAGGCCGAAAGCAGACCATCCGCCACGCAGCCCTGGATCTTCATGCGCTGCATGGAGACCGGCTCCGGGATCGGGCGCGTCAAGCTCTCGGGAATTTCTATGCTTTTAACCGCAGCGGGCGTTTCTTGAGCAACATCCTCGGCTTTCGCCTGATCTTTTTTATCCATATCCAACCACAAAAAAACACCGGCGAGAACGGCTGCCAGCAATATCGCAGAAACGGCAAGAAATTTTCCACGGCTTTTCGGTCTGTTTTCCATATTTTTCAACTGTACTGTGTTAATACGTCTGTTAATAAATTATATTACGTATATGCCCAGTACGTCCATTCATGCAAAAGCAGCTGCAAGCGCCTATGCGTCTATTTTTATTGACTTGCCGCCTCAGCGTGTTATATTTAATGCACGGTTAACTTAAGAAAAATAAGCTTAAAAATAACATGAAAAAACAAAACTGTTGGGAATTTAAGAAGTGCGGACGCTATCCGGGCGGAGAACACGAGAAAGAGCTGGGCGTCTGTCCGGTCACGGTGGAGCCGAGAGTGAACGGGACGCATGGCGGCGTCAATGGCGGCCGGGCGTGCTGGCTGCTGGCCGGAACATTGTGCGGCGGACAAGTCCAGGGCACTTTTGCCCAGAAATTGGGCAATTGCATGATCGACTGTGAGTTTTACAAGAAAGTGGAAGAGGAGGAGGGGGAAAATTTCGAATTCAGCGGCAACATCATGTGCAAACTCAGCCCGAGTTGCAGTTTGAATAAATTAAAGAAAAAATAGCGCAATCGGACGCTTTGGAAAAAACAGACTGAAAACACCCCGCTGGGTGTTTTTTGTTTATGCCATTTGCGAGATAAAAAAGTATACGGAAAAAATGACCAGCAGCAGTCCGAAAAGCAGTTGAAGAGTGTCTGATTTCGTCTTAAGATCCAGCTTGGCTCCCATATACGCCATCGGGATCACGCCGATTCCCATGGCGGCGCTGACGCCCAGATCGATATGCCCCAAACCGTAGTGGATGAAACAAGCCGGCAGGATCATGACCGCGACTGTCAAAAGAGAGGTGGCGATGGCCTCCTTCATCTCCAACCGGAAGAGCAGCACATAGGCTGGAATGAAAAACAATCCCCCGCCGTTGGCGAGGATCCCCGAAAGCATGCTCAGTGCAAAAGCCACGCTGGTTATGTAAGCGACCGATATGGATCCAGCTCGCCCGCGATGCTTCCTGTTTTTTTTGGCACTGCTGATTTTTTTCAAAATGAAATCCCCACCGACCAAAAACAAGACGGCGGCGCTGGCCAGCATCAGAAAGCGGCCGGAAAAGATATGCGAGAGATAGGAACCCGCTATCATACCCGGCAGGCCGCCCAGGATGCTCCATCTGAATATCCTGAAATCGACCAGATGTTTTTTCCAATAGGCCAGCAGCGCGATGAAGATGGTCAGCAGCGCCGTCGGCAGCGGACTGGCCAAAGCCAAGTACGGTGGCAGATGAAGGAACATGCGCAGCAGCGGCGTGTCGATGCTGCTGCCGCCGATGCCGAAAAAAGCGGAAATGAAACCCGTGGCGGCGCCGATGATGATCGCTTCGATAAGCATTTTTTTATGATAAACGAATGGACATTGACTTCATCTTACTTGGAAAACCTTCCGAATACAAGCAATAAACATCCCGGAGGCAGGATGTTTATTGCTCTGATTTTGCGTAATCATTTTCATTTGAAGAACTCAATAATCCGCCTTTGGGCTAAGCCATTTTTTTCTTGACAAGCTTATCTTCGTACATTTTTTTGTCCGCTATCTTGATAGCTTCATCCAGCTCCTGACCGCTAGCGGCGCAAGCTATTCCGATCGAGATGCTAAGACGCATATGTTCCATGTTCTTGCTGTTGGCTTTTTTGATTTTGGCTTGGAGCCTGTCCGCTATCGCGACGGCTTCGTCAAATTCCGTGTCCGGCAGGATGACGCAGAACTCATCTCCGCCAAAACGCGAGATCAGATCCTTATCCCGGAATTCCGAAACCAGAAAATTCGCAGTTTCCTGAATGAGCTTGTCGCCGGCCAGATGCCCCAGATTGTCATTGGCCTTCTTGAGGTTGTTGATATCGATCATCATGACGGTCCCTTGGAAACTTTTCCGTTTTCGCAGTTCTTGCAGCCGCCGCTCCAGAAAATTGCGATTATGCAGCCCGGTCAGGATGTCATGCGTGCTAAGACGCTCCAACTCCCTGTTCGCATCTTCCAGTGCGACGGTCCTTTCCCTGACCTTGGCTTCCAAATGCCGGTTCAGTTTTTCCAGCTCGTTCTTATACAGCACGACTTCCGTGTTGTCCACGGCCATTGACAAGGCACCCTCGATGTTTCCCGCCTTATCCCGGAGCGGCACGGCGATGATCTTCAGATATTTGTCCTCGCCCCGATTGTTCTTTTCGTAGCAGTTTTCACGACTGATCATCGTGCCGTCAGAGAGCAGCCTTTTGTAATCCTCCCTCAGGTTTTCCCGGATGAAAAATTTGCTGGAAAATATGCTCCGGTGCCGGAAATTCTTGCTCCGGGAAAAGTTCTGGAAATATTTGTTGGCCGAAGTCATCAGCCCGTCTTTGTCGATGGTCACGATGCTCATCGGCGCATTATCCAGGATTTTCCGGTTGATATCATCCGATTTGTCCGCCTTGTTTACCTTATTGTCGGCTGCTTTTTTGTCCATATTTTTTTCACTTTACAAAACAATTTCAGAAACCGCCCCAAAGTTCCATTTATACAGTCATATATAGCATATCAATGCATATTAAGCAACTCCCGGCTGAAGCAAAAACACCCTTTACAAAATGTCCGGGATATGATATAAGAATCTCACCAATAGGAATGTTTTTTGACAATCAAATAACCTTAAAAAAAACCAGGAAGGAGAGACAGATGGACACCGACGATACGAAAGAAACGCTCCAGAGCAAAAGACCGACCATTCTGATTGTCGATGACGTCAAGGATGATCGGGATTTGTTCGGCATATGGTTCGAAAAAGTCTGCAAACCGCCATTTTTGGCCAAAAATTCAACAGCAGCTCTCAAAATATTGCGGGAGCGGAAAGAGCAAGGCTTCAAAGTAGACATAGCGCTTATCGACGTCGGACTCGGACCTGAATCCGGAGTGGAACTGAGCAACACGATAAAAAAACAGTATCCATCCATGCTGGTACTTCTTATGACAGGAGCCATCATGGACAACTATGGATATCTGCACACCGATATCCAGTGCGTCGTAAAAGCAGGCGAGGAAAACAAGTTGGTTCCTTTGGTGATGAACTTCTGGAGAACAGAGCACCTCAGGAAAGATCTGGGCAAAAAACTTAGCCTGATCTTGGAACAGTTCCCCCACAAGGACCGTATCAAGGGAGTTATTCGGACGCCGTATGAAGATTTTGAAGCACTGGACGGCATCATCCAGAGAGCAGACGGGATCGAGCGATATATCAGGTGGGTTATCTACAGATATTCTGAGCACCCGGGCATGGTTGATTTCGGACTGACCGTCGGGCGAGGTTGCCCCGGCCGCTGCGAGCCTTGCCAAACCGGCAAGATCACGGAAAACGTGACCTCACTGACACCGCCGGAAATGGTAGCCCAATTCCTGCATCTGCTCGACAGCTTCCAGGCTTTCGGTTTTCTGGAAGAAGGTTACGAATTTTCCCTGAACTACACATGCGGCAATGATTTCATCTTCAACGCGGAAAACGTGATCCGCAGCATCGAGATGCTGGCAGAGATAAGGGAGCTGCCGATTTCCTTCATCATCACCACGATCGGAAATACCGCCGTATTCAGGAAATATTTGCCGATGTTGTCAAAATATCTGGTAAAGATCTACCTGTCCGGCCATTCACTGGATCCGGAAAAAAGGAACTGGTTCCTGCCGATGACGGAAGGACAATCCCTGTTTGAACAGAGGGAGATCCTGGCGGAGTTGCACCAAACGACCGGAAAAAGGTCGACTTACTGCCATCTGCTGACCAAAGGGTTTAATGATTCAAGCGAGGATATCCGCCAAATTGCGGAATTTTGCCAAGGCTGGCCGTTTGATGTCAAAGTCATGCCGATAGCTGACGGCTGCTCGCAAAAATATCCGGAAGTAGTGACTCCGGAAGACGTCCGGATTTTCGTGGACAAGCTTCAGGACCGAGGGGTAGACGCGCGAGCCAGATTCGTGGTCGGACCGAAAAACGCCACCTGCGGAACGACTATTCCCTATGAGGAAATCCGCAAAAAATCTGTCGCTATGGGCAACGTCAGACGCCATGTAAGGAGGACGCGACCATGACGAGAAAAACTTCGCCTAAGATCAGCCATCTGGTCTTTGACCTAGACGGGGTTGTCTGGGAAACTTTCCCGCGTGAACCGTTCCAGCTCCTGACCAAAGCCGCCGATGTCAGCGACCCGCAGATCCAAGCTGTTTGCACGAAGCTTAGAGGCCGCAGTTTCAGAGGCACAGATTGGATTTCCGAACTCAGGGAAGCCGGAGTGGATGTCAGGGACAAGCTGCTGATGGCCAATATCAGCAACCACCTTTTCCAAAAGACGAAGCATTCCCTTTGGCTATACTACGACATCGGACCAGTCATCTGCGAGTTGGCCAAAAGGACGCGGCTCTCGGTGTTTTCCAACAATTGCCGCGCTGCCCTCGAGTATTCCCTACCTGAACTGGTCAGCCTTTTCGAATGCGTCATAACCTTCGAGAGTCTGGCTCCGGAAAATCTGAAACCGCATCCGCAGGGCTTATGGATCATCAGCCGGCAAAGCAACACTCCGATATCCGAGATCTATTTGATCGGCAACACCCGGGACGATGTCGATGCTGCCAGAGCCGCTGGCACACAGATCGCCATCGCGAAATGGCGATGGCAGAGACAGAACAAACTGTTCGATCCCAGACAGTTTGGGGAAGATGGCGAAAAACTTGTCTTCCTTGACTATCCGTCCTCGCTGTTGGATATCATTCCGGAAAAAAATAGGGTTGAGTAAGAATTACAAACAACCCAAACACAGGAGCTGCACCAAGCAGCTCCTTTTTTCTTGCCCAAAAAGAGTTTTTTTATGGTACTTCACTTCAGCGCCTCGGAATCCGCCGGATCGCGGCCACGATTTCCAAAAGCAGATAACCCGCGAACATGTAGAGTAGCAGCGCCACTAGCGTGGTGAAATCGACGACGAAGCCACCCTCAAGCTTGGGCGCCGGGAACATGTTGCGGAACGGATTCAGCAGCGGTTCGGTCGTGGCGTAGAGCCAGCTGACAAACGGCGTCGTCGGATTCGCGCCGAACAAACGGAAAAGGAAGCGGAAACCGAGGAAAAATTCAATGACCCCGATGATAAAGCTGATAAGTGTTTCTAAAAGCCAGAACATATGATTTTTGTTAGCATCTTATCTTTGCAACAAATAATACACCCCTAGCAGCGGGATATTCTTGGATTGCCGGCGCAGTCAGACCGTTATTCCCTTCAGGAAAGAAATCAGCACGGGAATGTGTGATTTCTCCACGTCTTTGACCGCGGTCACCAGCGTAATAGAAGTCTTGTGCTTCCGGAGCTCGCGACTGATGGCAGCTTGTTTAGCCGCCAGCTCTTTTTTGTATTTCGCGGAAAATTTCTTGTAATTTTTTTCTTTGTCGGCGTGGAACCACTTTCTCAGCTCTCCCGACGGCGCCCAGTCTTTAAGCCACAAATCAATGCCCGCCTGGGATTTGGATATCCCCCGCGGCCAAAGACCGTCGGCCAAAATGCGCACCCCGTCATTCTTGGAGATTTTTTCATAGACGCGCTTCACATGGATTTCCATATCCGTTTGTTTTATTCTTTTGGCTGCCAGTCCGTCGCTTGCATCAGCGCGAAACGATTGCCTTCCGTGTCTTTGGCGGCAGCAAACCAACCCACACCCTTGAGCTCACTCTTCTCCCGCGTAATCATACCGCCATTAGCTTTGACAGCTGCCACCGCCTTGTTGATATCCTCGACCAAAACAGTGCTGTCATAAGTATATATCTTGTCATCCGCCGGCCGCTTATACATGCCGCCGCCGATGCCTGGACCTTTTCCGGTATCCAACATCCAATAGTCCATTGTTCCGCCTTTTTCCGTAGACATCACTTTTTCAATTTTCCAACCCAAAACGGTCTCGTAAAACTTCTTGGCACGCTCCACATCGTCTGCTTGGATCTCAAAATGTATGACTCTGTTCATATGTTTATTTGTTTAATGATTATATTATTAATACAGAAAAAAAATCCGATTATTCCAAAATAAAAAACGATCTTTTCACATGATCGTTTTTCAAAATATTTTCCCTTTCATTGACTGACTACACTTTCGCGATTTTTTTCTTTATCTCCTCTATTTTTTGCTCTTTTTCGTCTATGATCTTCTTCAAATTCATAATTTCCAGATTATTCGCCTCCAAGCTTTCTTCCGCCAAATCCATATGTCTGGCAGCGCGTTTCTGTCCGACCAGCAATAATACGACCAACGATGCGAACAGGAGCGCCGACAAGCAGTATGCGAGGATATCAACTATATATTTCTTGGCTGGAACATCCATGCCCAGCAGCGCCACGATTTTTCCGTTGTCACCATCGACAATCGGGACCAAGGCCGAAGCCCACATCCCCCATCTGTCGCCTGCAACCTCAAATCCGTTTTCCTTTTTCTGAAACATTTCTTTCATCAAATTTGAAGCCTCATCATATTGTTGTCCTGGAGGGGAATAATCGGGCGAATCAGCCTTTTCGGAATCGACATAGAAAAATACTTTTCCATCCTTCATCCCGTTAAGATAGATGAACCGGATGTCGGAATTCACCGATCGGATAGCCATCAGCTTGTGTTTGATCTGCAAATAGGCAGGATTGTTCAGGTCCTCCTCGGATCCATTAAGCGAGGCGATATCCTGGGCGTTTATGAACTGGGCAATCGTGTTGGCTCTGGTGAACAAACTTTCTTTGCCGGCGTTGTGGACAGCCAGACCCAGATATGTCGCATAAGCTATGCCCATGACACCGACAATGAACATCAGCGAATTGTGCAACCAATATCTTTTATTTATTTTTTCAAACATAAACATAATGAAAGTTTTTTATCTTAATACGATCATACTATCATATTTATGCGTTTGTAGAAAATAAGTCATATGTTTACCAAAAAAGCGCCCACAGGAGACACTTTTTATTTTATGCTCCGCGCTATTTCTTGAATGCGAAAGCCATCAGCACGATAGTCAAGGCATTAAGAATCACCAATACCAATACCCTTTGCAGTTTTGTCGGAAGGGGGTTCCACAAAATGTAGACTGTGTAGATTATTGCAACAATCGCCGCACCAAGAAAGTTTCCTTTTATCATATTTTTATAATTAGGTTGATTAAACAAACCGACCTTTTAATAATTGTATCATTTTTTACTAAAAAGTTCTATTATCCCAAAATTGGCATAAAAAAAATAACCCTTTAAAATAAGGGTTATTTCACCTAGCTCCGCACGTTAGAAGAAGTTCGAACCAATCTATGTGAATATTAAACTTTTATTTTCCTGCCAATTTCGCTTGGGTCAAAGGTCCGACAAATCCGGTCTGAGGAAGTCCATTATCAGCTTGGAGCTTTTTAACAGCTTCCGTTGTGATCGGTCCGTAGATTCCGGTGATGTATTGAGAATCAAGATAATCTAATTTCACTAGAGCTTGTTGGATGTTTTTGATGCCTTCGGGAGTGGTTGAATCGAAATTGTTGGAATTTTCAGTTTGATTAAGAAGATTATCCAGATCAATCTGTTTGTCCGCTTCTTCTTCATCAGCATCTGGATTCTTGACGGTTATCTTTCTTTTGTGATCATCACCGGATGAAAGTTTGGCGAGACAGAATTTGGCAGTTATTTCTCTGCTTGATTTTTTACTAACCGAGAGAGCTTCCTTGCCTCCAATTCTCACTTCCGCATCTTTGTTGAAATGTTTTCCTTTGATGATCAGTTTGAGCCTATTGCTGCATGATTTGTTGGCATCGGTATATTTGTATGCTTTCCAAGAAGTGATTTTGGCGGAACCGGAAGAATTATCAGAATCAATGGAATAACCTTTCACAAAATACTGGAACGCAAAACCGGTAAAATCTCCCAAACTGAGAGGAAAATTCCCGACTGATACGGAAGCTGAAACAGTATTGTTTAATGAATTGATCTTTTTAGCCTTGTTAACACCATTGTCAGCCGTCCAAATATTGCCCGAAGCATCAACAGCAATGCCTGCAGGATTATCTTCGACCGCGACAGTTGAAACAGAATCACCATTGGATGTATTAATCTTCGAAAGAGTGCCATCGCCATTGTTCGAAACCCAAACATTGCCCGAAGCATCAACGGCAATGCCATAAGGCCATGGTCCAACATCTATAGTAGATGTAACAGTGTTTGTTGACGAATTGATTTTGGAAACATTGTCGTTAAAATTGTTTGCCACCCAAACATTGCCCGAAGCATCGACAGCGATACCATAAGGATGGTCTCCAACAGTTACGGTAGCTGAAACAGTGTTAGTTGATGGATTAATTTTTGAAACGGAGCTGACACCGCCGTTTGTCACCCAAATATTGCCCGCGGGATCAACAGCCACACCCTTAGGACCGACATCAGAAGATACAGTGGCTGAAACAGTATTGGTTGAAGAGTTGATTTTGGAAACAGTATCATTTCCGCTGTTTGCCACCCAAACATTGCCTGAAGCATCAACGGCCAGACCATAAGGATTTGTCCCGACAGTTATAGTGTTTGTCACAATATTGGTTGAAGAGTTAATCCTGGAAACGCTGTTGCTGCCATAGTTTGCCACCCAAACATTGCCCGTTGCATCAACAGCCACGCCAACTGGATGAGTTCCGACAGCTACGGTAGCCGAAACGGTATTGGTTGATGTATCAACCTTTGAAACGGTGCCGCTGTCATAATTTGCCACCCACGCGTAGGGAGTTGAAACGGTGGCTGCCTGCGTCGATTTTGCCAGACCCAAGGATCCGAAAACCAGCAAAAACAAAACGATCAAAAACTCTTTTGGAACTCTTTTGTTTAATTTCATATTATTTTTGAAGTATTAGATGCGCATCAATATTATAGCACAAAAAAACATTATCTAAAAATAGAGGCCTCCATAGAGGCTTCCATTTGGAAACTTTTTTTATTCATTTACTGCATCTTCTCCTGCAACTTGAGATATTTAAGTTTCCGTTCCCGTCTCTGGCCTTGGAAAAGAAAAAAGCGCCCACAAAGGACGCTATTTCTTTTTGGCTCCGCGACCAGGATTTTCACCCCGCATCAAAAAAATATACATAAGTAAACTTCAGCGCTCCGCGACCAGGATTCGAACCTGGAACCTGGGGATTAACAGTCCCTCGCTCTACCGTTGAGCTATCGCGGAGCGCTAACATCTACGTTACCAACTATATAGATTTTTGTTTTTATTAAAAAAATTGGTGCGGGGCGTGCCTGGAACCTGGGGATTAACAGTCCCTCGCTCTACCTCCGCCAGCTGGCGGAGAGCTATCGCGGAATATGTTCATTACCAAAGCAATGAAATCAGCTTATCAAACATTTCTAAACAAATCAAGCCTCTCTGATATCGCAAATCAGATGCAAATGCGCCCCCGAAAGGGCGCATTTTGGCCAAAATGCCTAGTAATCCTTGAGTTTGCCGATGGCTTTGTGTTGGCGAATCTTCTCCAAGGCCTTAGCTTCAATCTGGCGGATACGTTCCCGAGTGACACCAAATTCCTTGCCAACCTCTTCCAGGGTATGCGTGACGCCGTCTTCCAGACCGAAACGGATCTTGAGGATTTTCTGCTCGCGCGGCGTCAGCTCCCTCAGCACTTCGCCGACATGGTTTTTCAAAAGTTTTCGGGAAGCCACCTGATGCGGCATGACTGTTTCCGTGTCTTCAATGAAATCTCCCAGCACGCTGTCGTCGTCGCTGTCGCCCACCGACGTTTCCAAAGAAACGGTTTCCTGGGAAATCTTCTGGATGTGCCGGATCTTGTCCACTTCCAGATTCATTTCGGCCGCGATTTCTTCCGGCAAAGGTTCCCGTCCCAATTCCTGGACCAGACGGCGCGTGATCTGCGTATATTTGTTGATCGTCTCGACCATATGCACCGGGATGCGGATCGTGCGGGACTGGTCGGCTAACGCCCGGGTTATCGCCTGGCGGATCCACCACGTGGCGTACGTCGAGAACTTGTAGCCCTTCCGGTAGTCGAATTTTTCCACGGCGCGGAAAAGACCGATATTACCTTCCTGGATGAGATCCAGGAGCGACAAGTTGTGCGAGCGGCCGACATATTTTTTCGCAATGCTGACCACCAGACGCAAATTGGCTTCGGTCAGTTTCTGTTTCGCCGCCAAATCGCCTTTTTCATTGGCTTTTGCCAGTTTCACTTCCTCTTCGGATTTGAGCAGCGGCACGCGACCGATTTCCCGGAAATACATCTGCACCAGATCGGATGAGCTGTCCTCGCTTCCCTCATTCAATATCGCATCTCCATTTTTGTCCTTTTTGCTTTTTTCATAAGCCTCGACTTCCTTGTCAGTGTCGATCTTCAGCATATCGTCGGAAACAACCACCTTGACTCCGGCAGTTTCCAATTGTTCATACAGGTTTTCCAACTCATCTAATTCTTCTTCAACTTCCGGAATGAGATGGATGATCTCGTCCTCGGTCACAAACCCGCGCTGCCTTCCGCGCGCAATCAGTTCTGCGATCACGTCGACTTTTTCCTGCGACTGCTCCTGGACGTGTTGTGCCGGTTTTTTCTTCGCAGCAGACTTGGCCACCGCCTTTTTTGGCTTGGCCGCTTTCTTGGCCGGAACGGATTTTTTCTTGGCGACAACTTTCTTTCTGGCTATTTTCTTGATTTTTTTAGGCACGATTTTTTTCGACTTAATTGATTTAATTGACGACGTGATTTTTTTTCGGACAACTTTTGCTTTCTGCGTCCCGACAGACGTAGTTTTTTTCGCTTTGTTCTTTGGCATTTTTTTCATACCCAGAAGTGAAAATCCGAGCGGCCTCGGCCGCTGAGGATTTGCAATGAACACGCAAACATCAAAAACCGGAACTTCCCAGCTTTTGTTTGCTATTTAGATTGTTGAGAAAGCCTTGTGAACTCGCTCATCAGTTCGGCGAGGGTCTTTTTGTCCCCTATTTGTTCAGCCTTCTCGATTTCCCTTATGATACTATGAAGCCTTTCTTTTTGCAATTCCTTGGTATATTGGGAAATATACCCATCCGCCAAAAGCCGCAAATCGTCAGGCGAATACTCGACAACGTCATCTTGGGTAAAACGATATTTGGCGTCGAAATAAATCTTTCTAAGCCGCTCCATCAGACGTTCATCTTCGATACCTGCCGCAAATATATCAAAAGAGAACTTGCTTTTTGACCCCTTTTCCAAGACAAACTGCACCAAGGGATCGCTTTTGACCCAATCCTTGTCCGCTTCTTTTTCAAAAATATCTTTCCACAGCTCACTGCTGCTGACAATCACTCCCAGCAAAGAATCCCTGATCACATCCGAGCGTTTTTGGAAAGATGCCTGCTGCTCCGACTGCGACACTTGCGGCTCGACGCTTCTTTGGACACCGGAAATAGCCGTTTTTAATACGCCGGCAATGACATTTTCTTCCACATCCAGTTCGTGGGCGATCTTTTTTATCCAATGCGATTTTTCAATCTTGTTTTCCAATTGCGCCACATGGGCGAGGATTTCTTGGGCGATGCTGTTTTTCCCGTCCGCCGTATACCGGTCATATTTGGCCGAAGCAGCCGCGAAGAAATATTCCAACGCGTCCTTCGCTTCTTTGACTGCCTTGGTCAGCAAGCTGCTGTCTTTGGCCACGACATCCGCCGCGTCTTTTCCGTCCGAGAGCGCCACAATCTTGACGTTCACGCCTTTTTGGAAGCACAGATCGGCGCTTTTGCGCGCGGCATTTTGTCCGGCGCTGTCCATATCGAAAAGCATAGCGATGTTGTCTGTATACCTTTTCAGCATAGTGATCTGTTCCAAAGTCAGCGCCGTACCGGAAACCGCCACCACATTGCCGAGGCCGGCTTGGGCCGCGGCGATGACATCCATGTTCCCTTCCACCAAGAGCACACTGTCCTGCTTTTTGATTTCCTGTTTGGCATGCTGCAGCCCATAGAGGACTTTGCTTTTATGATAGACTACTGTTTCCGGCGTGTTGATATACTTGGCTTGGGATTCGTCGCCGCCGGGAGCCACGCGGGCGCTATAGCCAACGACACCGCCCATCGCATCTGCGATCGGAAACATGACCCGGTCACGGAAACGGTCATAATATTTTCCCGCCTGATCTTTCTGGACCAAGAGTCCTGTCTGGGCGATTTCTTCCATGGAAAATCCGCGGCCGACCAAAAATTTCGAGATGTTGTCCCAGCCGGCCGGAGCATAACCCAGGCGGAACTTCTGGATGCTTTCGTTCGTCAGGGCGCGCCCGTGGAGATAGCCGAGGATCTTGTCCTTGCCCATCCCTTTCCACAGCTGGGTTTCATAGAATTTCGTGGCCAGCTCCAAAGCGGCCATGATCCTTTTTTTGTTGCCCGTATCCTCGGATTTGTATTGTTCCAATTGCACCCCGGCTTTGTCCGCCAGCATTTTCAGAACTTCACGGAACTCCAGGCTTTCCATTTCCTGCACGAAAGTGAAGACGTCCCCGCCCTTGGTGCAGCCGAAACAATGGAAAATCTGCTTTTCCTCATTGACCATGAACGACGGGCTTTTTTCATGGTGAAAAGGGCACAAACCTTTCCAGTTCGTTCCCGCCTTGGTCAGCCGCACGTACTCACCTACCACATCCACGATGTTGAGCCGCGCCTTGATTTCTTCGACGTTGTTGTTCATTGTCTTCAGATTAAGGAACTTTGGGTAAAAAGGCAAACTTTGATTTTTATGGCGGAGAGCTTGGGACGAAGTTAGAACATACTGGCAAATCAATACTCCCCAATTCATTATTCCTAGTTTATCGGAAAGTGTCTTAAAAATCAAATAAATGTGGAAAAAAACAGAAGCCAATTGCGATGTTCCGCATTGGCTTCTTTCTTGTCTCCATACTAAGTTCTCTTTCTTCTTCCTCTTACCACGATAACGACACTTGCCACGAATACTACGCCTAACGAAATCGTCACCATGTAAGGTTCAACAGGTATCCCTGTCCACCTTGATAGATAGGGTGCGAGGAAGGAGCCAGCAAACTTTGTATTTGGGTCATAATGCATCCTAAGTGTTTGTTCTAGCGCAACCAGGGGGCATCCTACCCATATTACTTGTGAAACAGTTGTGGTTGCAAGAACCACTGTATGAATGGGTTTGTACCAATCATACTTGATTGACCAGAATATGCCCCCCAGCAAGACG
>JBGQBV010000013.1:0-14054 GCA_041494985.1 Minisyncoccia bacterium | reverse complement strand
CCCAGGGAGTCGCGATGATCCAGGATTATTACAAAAAAAACAACCCGACTGATGCCGTTATCGTCGACCTGGAAAGCCGTTTTCAGATCGAAATCGAAAATGGCGAAAAATCCGCCAAGCACATAATCTCAGGAATCATCGACCGCATCGATAAGACGGCGGACGGCTACGAGATCATCGATTATAAGACCACCAAAAAAATGCCGTCGCAGGACAAGGTCGACAATGACCTCCAGCTCTCGACCTATTTGAACGCCTTTCTGGCGCGCTATCCGAAAGAAATCGAACGGCTGGACAAGATTACTGTCAGCCTGTATTACCTCAAGCACGGCGTGAAACTGAGTTCGACACGCACATTGGAACAATTGAAAAATTCCAACAAGCTTTTTCTGGAAGTCATCGCCGCTATCGAGGAAGGAAAATTCGAACCGAACGTGACGCCGCTCTGCGATTGGTGCGGTTTCCAGAAAATCTGCCCAATGTGGAAACACAAATTTAAAGAGGACAGAAAAATCGATACCCAAGAGGTCAATGTGGCGATCAGTGATTATATCAATCTCAAATCGGCAATCACTTCGACCAAGACCCAGCTGGCGGAGCTGCAGGAAAAGATATTCAGTTATATGCAGCAGGAAGGGGTTGAGCGCGTGTTCAGTGACGACGGCATCATCGCCCAGACCATCCGCCGGACTTACAAATATGACGAAAAGAAATTGAAAGACATCTTGGAACCTTTGGACAAATGGGAAGCGGTTCTGAAAATCGACGGCATCGCGCTGAAAAATATTCTGGGAGTTCTTCCTTCTGCCGCCAAAAAAGAAGTAGAAAGTGCGAAGGTCGTGGACAAAGAAACGAAGAGTTTGAGTGTGAAGAAGAAGTAATATTAAATACTGAATGATAAAATTTTTCTGCGAAGCTGACTCAAACCCTCTCTTTTCCAGCTGAAATTTTCCGTGCTCCCGACACAAGAAACAAAAAATTTCAGGGAAAATAGGGATTCTCAGACAAGAACTTCTCGAAAAATATTATCACTCAGTATTTTTTTGATTAATTTTATGAAAAGCATTTGGCAGAAAATCAAGAATTTCTTTCTTTATTTTTTCACGCTTGACGATACTTCTCACAATATCGCTGCCGGCGCGGCACTGGGAATGTTCATCGGAATCGTGCCGGGCGAAGGCGTGGCAACCACGCTCGTCCTCGCTTCCCTGCTACGGGTCAACCGAGCGGCGGCGACGGCCGGGGTGCTGGCGACCAATATGTGGGGCACTTTTGTGGTGTTGCCGTTGGTCACGCTTGTGGGCGGATTTTTGTTCGGCATGTCGCCCAGCAGCCTGACGGAGCAATTTAATCAGACGTATCACCTGGGACTCAGATTTTTCCTAAGCAAAGCCATTTTTTTTGATCTAGCCTTGCCGCTGATCGTCGGTTTCATCATCGTGGCCGGCATAATTTCTCTTGCGGCTTATTTGCTTATATACTTTGCTTTGAAATACAAAAAAGAAAAACAGCAGTAAAAGCTAGCTAATGACCGTTCCTATGAACTTTTCGCCGTCCAGATATTTTTTGAAATTGCTCAGTTTCTTGCCGTTGAGAATCGAGACTTCGATGCCCTCTTTGGCCGCCATCCGCGAAGCGACCGGATCAAAAGGCACATTGGAGCCCGGATCCCATTTGTCGCCGACGATCTTTTGGAAATCGGCCCAGTTGATTGCCTTGATCTTTTTCGCGTCCTTGTATTTTTTCGGATCCTTGTCGCAGACGAAATCGATGTTGGAAAGGTTGGCGACTTTTTGCGCTCCAAATTGTTTGGCCAGCAGGATCGCGATGTAGTCCGTCGAATTGCCCGGACGATAGCCGGCCGCCACCAAGATGGATTCCTTGGCTTTCAAGAAACTTTCCAAATCGTAGGGATTCTTGTTGATCGTCGGATGCGCGTGTTTTTTGAAAATCGTGCGGATGAAATGGGCGTTCATGCGGGTCGCATGGATGCCGATCCAGTCCTTGTCTTCCGCGTCGATGTCGTCCACCTTTGCTCCAGCTTCGATGTATTTGCGGGCGGTTTTGCCGCCGCCGGTGACGATGATGAACCGATAGCCTTTCTTGACCTGCTGCTCAATGATACCTTTGAATTTTTTGACGAATTGCCAATCGATCTGCTCGGGCACGATCAGCGATCCTCCGAGGGAAACGACGATGGTTTTATTATTCATGTGCAATGATAGTTATTTTTTACTCTTTTTATTATACTATTCTTATCTCAGCTGGACAAACCTCAAAAATACTCCGGCTATTGCTTTTTTTCGGGTAATTCATTATTGTATATATGAAGAAAACGATGTCGTGGTGTGATCCGAGTCCGCTAGGGCCCGCTGAAGCCCAGGCGCAAGGTTCGAACCCTTGTCATTTCTGCATCGTTTATCCTCCCTTAAGGGGAGCGTCGGAATTTCGACGCTCCCCTGCTATTTTTTTATTGTCAAACGAAGCGAGCGAAATAAAAACGCGTTTTTATTTCCGAGCGAGTTATGACAAGCTCACTTCGCGCATTTGCTTTCCGTGCGGCCTTGGCTGATAGCTTGCTGGGCATTTTGGAAACAGACAATATTTTCCGGCTTGATGCTTTTGGCCCATTGGCAGGAAGGCAGATAGAATTTGTTCGAGCTTTTGCTGCCGACGTAGGCGCAAGAAGTTGGTCCGGCCTTGAGAGGCAAAACAGTATTAGAAACGCTCTCTGGCGCTTGGGAAGCCTCATTTTGGGCACTTAACTGCCCTGCAGGTATGTTGATAGGCTTTTCAATCAAAAGCGGTTTTTGCTGCCATTTTTGGCCTTGCAAGGTGCCAAATTCATAAGAAACAGCTGAAATAAGGCAAAAAGCCGCTACGAGCACCATTTTGTGTTCGTTTTTCAGGCAAAATTCCTTGATTTTGTGCCAGATGTTTTCCATAATTCGAATTGACAATTTATATAAATCTGATAGAATATCCTTTGTATGGAATGAAAGCGAAAAGTGTTGAACTGCTTCGCGCGAGTTGCGCTCGCGGGCCACTGCGGAAATTTTAACACAACGCTTTTTTGATAGCCATGGCTATCCGGCAGCGACTTTTGGAAAGAGTATATTTATGGATATATTCCGTGAAGAAAGCCGATGCACAGCTCAGATTTAATTTTTAGATAAACTATACCGATATGGCACATCGTAAAGCCGGCGGGTCTACCAGTCTCGGACGAGATTCAGTTTCCAAAAGACTCGGCGTTAAAATTTTCGGAAATCAAAAAGTTAAGATTGGCAATATCATTGTACGCCAGCGCGGAACAAAATTCCATCCCGGCGTGAATGTGAAGCGCTGCAATGACGACACCCTGATGGCCTTGGTGGACGGAACCGTGAAATTCACTACCAAGAAAGTCTACAGTTTCACTGGAG
Organism: Minisyncoccia bacterium; assembly: GCA_041494985.1. Classification (GTDB taxonomy): domain Bacteria; phylum Patescibacteriota; class Minisyncoccia; order Moranbacterales; family GWC2-37-73; genus JBGQBV01. Next base: position 10,629 of record JBGQBV010000013.1, on the reverse strand, counting down.
CCTTGGTGGTCCGCAAGTTTGTCAGCGTCATCAAGTCAGAAACTCCGATAGAAATCAAGCCAAAGAAAACCGGCGCAAAGAAAGCCGGCGCACCTCTGAGAGCTGCACTGAAGACGCGAAAACCGGGCAAGAAGAAAGGTCCGTGGAAGATCGCTCGCAGACCGAACACCCGCAAGACTGTCAGAAAGCATCTCGTGGCGCGGCAAGCGAAAAAGAACAAATAAGCCAAGCCTACAAACAAAAAAGAAACCTCCTGCGAGGTTTCTTTTTTTATTGCGTCCCGATCTTTAGTCGTGGAGTTTGAGGTGTCTTTCTTTGGCTGCTTCGGCGAATTTGAAGAACAGCGGATGCGAAGTGAGCGGAGAGGATTTGAATTCCGGATGGAACTGCGTGCCGAGGAAAAACGGATGTTCGGACTGCGGCAATTCGGCGATTTCCATCAGCTTCCCGTCCGGTGATTTTCCGGAAAACACCAGGCCGGCTTTCTCGATCTGCTCGACATATTTCGGGTTGACTTCCCATCGATGCCTATGCCGTTCGGAAATCTTTTCCTTTTTGTAAGCATCATACGCCAGGGTCCCCTTGGCCAGAGCGGCGTCGTAGGCACCAAGCCGCATGGTGGCGCCGTAATTCTTGTCTTCCAGATTCTTTTTCTGTTCAGGCATGATGTCGATGACGGGGTTTTTGGTTTCGCGATCAATTTCCGTCGTGTGGGCGTCCTTGAGTCCCAGCACATTGCGTGCGAACTCGATGACCAGCAGCTGCATGCCGTAGCACAATCCGAAATATGGGATCTTGTTTTCCCGGCAGAACTGGATGGCTTTGATCTTGCCTTCGATGCCGCGGGAACCGAAGCCGCCCGGCACCACGATGCCGTCATATTCTTTGAGCTGCTCGATCTTTTCCGCTTCTTTTTCAAACGTCTCGCTGTTGATCCAGTCGATTTCCGGTTTCACTTCCAGTTTGTAGCAGGCGTGCTTGATCGCCTCGATGACGCTGATGTATGCGTCGCTGAGGACGAAATCACCGGTGCCGAAATATTTTCCGACCACGCCGATCTTCAGTTTCCGGCGGACTGATTTCACCCGTTCAGCCAACTCCCGCCATTCGTTCAGGTCGGATTTTTTCGGCTCGAGTCCGAATTTTTTCAAGATAAGGGTGCTGAGGTTGTCTTTTTCATAATTGAGCGGCACGTCATAGACAGTTTCGACATCCGGCGCGCTGATCACCGCTTCCTCGGAAATATTGCAGAACATGGAAAGTTTTTCCTTGCGTTTCTGGTCAAGTGCGGTTTCGCTGCGGGCGATGATGAAATCCGGCTGGATGCCGGTGCCGTTGAGCGTGCGCACGGCGTATTGGGTCGGTTTCGTTTTCATTTCGCCGACTTTGCTCGGGATCGGCAGATAGCTGACCAGCACGTAGAGGACATCGCCTGGGTGCTTGAGGCGCATCATGCGGGCAGCTTCCAGGAAAAGGATGTTCTGGTATTCTCCCACCGTGCCGCCGATCTCGATGAGCGTGATGTCGGATTTCGCCTTGACGCTCGCGCGCTTGATGCGGTCGATGACTTCATAGGGGATGTGCGGGACGACTTCGACGCATTTGCCTTCGTATTCCAAATTGCGTTCCTTGTGGATCACGGTTTCATAGATGCGGCCGGTCGTCATATAATCATCGCGTGTCAGCGTGACGCCCATGAAGCGTTCATAATTTCCCATGTCCTGGTCGGTTTCGTCCCCGTCATCGAGAACGAACACTTCGCCGTGCTCCGTCGGGTTCATCGTGCCGGCATCGACATTGATGTAGGGGTCGATTTTCAGCGCCGTGACCTTGTAGCCGCGCGCTTTCAGGATCGTTCCGATCGAGGAAGTCGTGATTCCTTTTCCGACTCCGCTCATCACTCCGCCCATAATGAAGATGTACTTTCTGTTTTCCATACCTGTGGTAGAAATCCGACATTTTCCCCTGCTAGCAAACACCGGATGATTTAAATTTTTTTATTAATTTATTCTTTTTTCTATACAAAAAGCCGCTCCCCCGCGACTTTCAAACTGCTTGTTGTAAACCCCACAACCTTACTAAGAAAACTCTTTTTTTATCCCCCAACCATTTGTATAAGGTGTGGGGGTAACGACACTTCTCATTATACACCACTTCCCCATATTTGTTCAACCCCGCCGGATTTCCGAGCATTTCGGCCTGTTTTTGCCTAGGCTTCCAGTGGCTCGACGGCTAGGATCATCGTTGCGGTGATGTTGAAATCCAAGCTGACGGTGACGCGTGTTTCGCCCAGTTCCCGGATGTGGTCCGGCGCAATTGCCTTTTCCGGAATGTCGAACCCGAGCTTCTTGATTTCCAGGGCGATCTCTTTCGGCGTGATCGAACCGAAAAGCTTCCCGTTTTTCGCCCGCGCCTTGATGACGATGCGCTTCTTGTCGAGACTGGCGGCCAGCTGGCGGACCGTTTGTTTCTCAGCTTCCGCCTGTTTTTTCATCTTTTCCTCTTCGGATTTGGCTTGCGCGATCCCGCCCGGCGTGGCGACGGTCGCCAGTTTTCGGGCGAAAAGGAAATTCCGGGCATAGCCATCCGGGACATTCTTGACTTGTCCCTTCTTGCCGATATTTTTCACGTCTTGAAGCAATATGATCTGCATGTTTGGTTTTGCAAAGTGGTTATAGGCACTTTATGCATTATAGCGGCTCTTGCCGGAAGAAGCAACCCGGCCCGGTTTCGTCACGGCGGCAGATTTTTTCATCGGCCGGACATCGGCGCACAGCGCCTCAATCTGTTTTTTGTCGTGCACGAACATATAGAGGAAAAGCGCCTGGGCGGCCAGCATGCGGATCATTTCCAGATCCTCGATTTTCTGGCTGGGCGTTTTTTTCCGGATCACGACGCAGGCGAAAACGTTGTCGATGGTCCGGGGGGAATTGGCCACAATGAAATCATCCGATTCGAAAAACTGGGCGGTGGAGTCCAGATTCTTGAGGGAAAAATTAAGCGACAAATCGGAAGAACTCTTGATCTCCTTGAGGATCTCGTTGTTTTCCACGCGGACGAAACGCAAGGAGAATTCATCCGATTTTCCCAGAAGCCGGATCGCTTCGATGGTCGAGTTATAGAGCTCTTTTTGTTTTTTGGCGGTGAGATTCAGGCTCTCGGGATAGCTGAGGGTTATGTTTTCCAGAAGATCCAGTTTCCGGTTGATTTCGCCGATGTATGAATAGGAATGCGTCAGATCTTTCGTCATCCGGTTCACTTTCCGCTGGATGTTGTTTTTTTCGAACAGATTCTTGCGCAGCTTTTTTTCCTGGATGAGAAAGATGAGGAAACCGAGGGAGCCCAGGATCAAAATCGCGAATTCCTGGGTCTGGGCCGTATTTAAGGCGTAAAAACCATGCTGAAAGATGGTTGGAACGAAAATTACCAAGGTAAATATTATGAGATATGTCCAATACATAACACCCGTAGTTTTTTAAGTTGGTTTAATATTGTTTCACACATGCTTGTTTGTGTCAATTCCGGGAGTTTCCTGTTAAAACAAACCCCGCCTTGGGGGCGGGGCGAGGGTCATTCCTTGCAATACAATTTATTTATATATTCGTCCAAATCGTGTTTCAAATCTTCCCGGTCGAACGCATACGCCAGGGTGGCTTTGAGGTAGTTGAGCGGGTCTCCGGTCGTCAGCCACTGCCCGTCCTTCAATTCTTTGGCGATGAAGATGCCGCCGTTTTGCACATAGGTCTTGATCGCATCAGTAGTCCACAGTTCCTTGCCTTTGCCCAGGGCCGTATTTTCCAATATCGCGATGAATTTCTGGTCCAAAATCATCCGGCCGAAATTGGCCAGGCAGGACGGCGCGTCTTCGATGGACGGTTTTTCGACGATGTCTTCGATTTCATCCGTCCCTTCCCTGAGTTTGATGATGCCGTATTTGACGACATCCGCCTTCGGCACTTCCTGCACGCCGATCATCAGATGCCCGTTCTTTTCATAATCGTCGACCATCTGCTTGGTGAAGGAAACTTTTGATTTCACCAGGTCGTCGCCGTAGACGAAAACGAACGGTTCGTCGTCCACCAAACTCGCCGCTGACAGGATCGGCGTTCCGTTGCCATAGGGACCCTTCTGCCTGACGTGCACGAAATTCGCCATTTCCGCGATCCGTTCGATCTTTTCGGCCAGCTCGGTTTTGCCGTTCCTTCTCAGGTCGTCCTCAAGCGCCGTGCTATGGTCGAAATGATCCTCCAGCGGTTTCTTGTCCCAGCGCGTGACGAAGATGATGTCCTCGATTCCCGCTTCTACCAGTTCCTCGACGACCAATTGGATGATCGGCTTGTCGACGATCGGCAGCATCTCTTTCGGCATGGACTTCGTGGCCGGGAGCAGTCTTGTTCCGCTGCCGGCTACCGCGATGATTGCCTTCTTGATCTTTTTTGGCATAGTGTTGCTTTTAATTATTTTTTTATGCTAATTTTTTCTTAGCCATCTCCTTTAGTTCCATTTTGAATTCTTCCACTGCCTGGTTGATGGTGGGATCGAATTTTTCATACAGTTTCTTGTTCTTCACGATGTTTGCGGCTTCCAGCAACGAATCGAATGTTCCGGCGTCCAGCCACTCGCCGTCGAACAGCGTCACTTGCAGTTTCTTTTTTTTGAGATATACCTTGTTGACATCGGTGATTTCAATCTCGCCGCGCTCCGACGGCTTGATGTTTTTTGCGAATTTGATGCAATGTTTGTCATACAGATAAAGTCCCGTCACGGCATAGTCACTGATCCATTTTTCCGGTTTTTCCACAATCTTGACCGCTTTGTTGTTTTTGTCGAATTTCACGACCCCAAAACGTTGCGGATCCGGAACTTTTTTCGCGAACACATGCCCGCCCTTGCTGAATGATTTGATCTGCTCGGAAAAATCATCTTCAAAGATGTTGTCCCCCAGGATGAGAGCCACACTGTCCTTGCCGATATGGTTTTCTCCCAAAATCAGCGCCTCCGCCAGTCCGCGCGGAGCCGATTGCACTTCAAATGTCAGGTTTATCCCGTATTTCTTCAGCAGCGATCCCAACAGGTTCAGATATTGTCCGCTGTGGTCCGGAGCGACGATGACCAGAATGTCCTTGATGCCGGCCTTGACCAGGGTGTTGAGCGGATAGAAAATCATCTGCCGGTCATAGACAGGCAGCAGCTGTTTGGATGTCGTGGCGGTCAAGGGGAAAAGCCGCGTGGCTGTTCCTCCGGAGAGTATGATTCCTTTCATGGTGCGCTGTGATTATCTTAGGTTCTTGTAAATCCAGCACTAATTTTTCTCGTTCTTTTATACGGCGCTTTTCTAAGCTTATCTTAGTGCTGGATAAATTGGAAATTTCTTGCACATCCTGATCACTTCCTGATGTAGTTTTTTCAAAAGCTTCTCGTTTCGGTGGTTCTCAATTGCTTCTTTTATCCATCTGCAGATGGCTTTTATTTCTTTTTCTTTCATGCCGCGGGTGGTGATGGCTGGCACGCCGATCCGGATGCCGCTCGGGTCCATCGGTCCGCGCGGATCGTCCGGCACCATGTTCTTGTTGAGGGTGATGCCGATCTTGTCCAAAGCCTGTTCGGCTTCTTTTCCGCTCACGCCTTTGCTGGCAAAAACATCCACCAAAACCATATGGTTGTCCGTGCCGCCGAACATCAGCTTGAAGCCGTGCTTGCGGAGCTCGTTTTCCATCACCTTGGCGTTCTTGAGAATCTGCTTCGCGTAAGCCTTGAAGGAAGGTTTGAGCGCTTCGCCGAAAGCCACCGCCTTGGCGGCGACATTGTTCATATGTGGTCCGCCCTGGAGGCCCGGAAAAGCGGACTTATCGATCGCTTTGGCAAATTCCTTGCGGCACATGATCATTCCGCCGCGCGGTCCGCGCAGCGTCTTGTGCGTGGTGGTGGTCACGATGTCGAAATATGGCACCGGATTCGGGATGGCTTTGCCGGCAATCAGCCCGGCGATGTGGGCGATGTCGAACATGGAAATCGCGCCGACTTTCTTGGCGATGGCTTGGAATTTCTTGTAGTCCAACTGCCGCGTGTAGGCGGAAAAACCGGCCAAGATCAGCTTCGGCTTGTGTTTGATCGCCATCTTTTCCAATTCTACATAGTCGATCTTCCCTGAGGCGTCGGTCTTGTAGCGCACGAAGTCATATACTTTTGCGGACAGCGTCACGGGATGGCCGTGCGTCAGATGGCCACCATGCGACAGATCCATGCCCAAAACTTTGTCTCCCGGTTGGAGGACGGCGTTGTAGGCGATCATGTTGGCCGGCGCGCCTGAATGCGGCTGGACGTTCACATGCTCGGCGCCGAAAAGTTTCTTGGCGCGCTCGATGGCCAGCGTTTCGATGACATCCGTGAATTCCTGTCCGCCGTAGTATCGGTGCTGCGGATATCCTTCGGCGTATTTATTGGTGAAAACCGTGCCGAGCGCTTCGAGCACCGCTTCGGAAACATAATTTTCGCTGGCGATCAGTTCCATGCCTTCCTGCTGTCTTTTGATTTCTCCGGCAATCGCCGCAAATACTTTCGGATCCTGTTTCTTGATGTTTTGGAGCGCCATAGCCGTATATTTTTTAATGGGATAATTTTTCTTATGGAAAGATTACTTTTTGATTTCTTTCAGATATTCCCTAAGTGCCAGCTTGTAATCCCTGAGTGGGTTCAGTTTCGTGTTTATCAAGGTCGAGACATACGGTCTCTGGGCCGGTCGCGGAAACTGCTCGCTGCTCACTGGCACCACTTTGGCCTTGATCTTAGCCATCTTATACAATTCTACAACCGCTTCATACCATGTGCAAGCGCCCTGGTTGGTCACGTGGTAGATGCCGAACGGTTTCTTAGCCTCGATGATTTCCTTGGTTTTTTTGGCCAGATCTGGTGCGTAAGTAAAGAAGCTGGTTTCCTCATCAACTACCCTGACTTCTTTCTTGCTTTTTCCCGCTTTCAGCATGATATCGAAGAAGCTTTTCTTGGCAGCCTTGCCTTTCGCCGGCTTGCCGAACAGTTTTGAAGTGCGGATGACGTAATAATTCTCGCCGTTTTTCTGCACCGCTTCCTCACCCATCAGTTTGCTTTGGCCATACTTTTGGATTGGCTCGGCCAATGCGTTTTCATCGAAGCCGATTTGCGGCACAAAGCCGGCATGCAGCGAACAAGATCCGCATGATCCTGCGCAACCTTTCGGTTCGGTCCGCCAGCTGGCGGATTCAGGCATTCCGGAAAAGACGTAGTCGCTGGAATAATGGACCAGGATCGCATCCAATTTTTTGGCGGCTTTGGCCAGATAGCCCGGCGCCTTGCCGTTGATTTTTTTCGCTTTTTCAAATTCAATTTTGCTTTTCTCGCACAGGTCCACCGCGTTGTAGGCGGCCGCATTTAGAATGACATTTGGCGCCAACTCGGAGATTTTTTCCGCGACCTGTTTCGGGTCGGTGATGTCGATTTCCTTTCGGTCCCAGGCGGTCACCTTGCAGTCCTTGTCCTTTTTGAAGAGCGAGACCAGCTCCTGTCCTAGCATTCCTTTGGCGCCGATTATCAAAACTTTTTGCATAGCATTTGTATTGTTAGTCACTGATTATTTTTTCCAAATATCTCTTTATTTCCAGTTGCTGCTCAAAACTATTTTCCAGTTCGAGGCTGATGTATTTTGGCAGATATTTTTTGTATTGTCCAATATAATCGATTTCCCGGATATCTTTGAGATAATGGCGGTCAAATCCGAAGTAGAGGTTGAGCGGGTTAAATCTGCTGCTTCTGATGGCTGAAACGTGGCAGCAGCCGATGGGTAGTTTTTCTGCAAGCCGCAGAGTGGCGGCATAGTGCGGCATCTTTTTTATCCGGGCATTCTCCAGATGACTGAAGTCCAGACACAGTCCCGCATATTTTTCCAAATCCTTTTCTTCCAGGATCTTGGTGGCGTTTTCGATGTACAGTTTGGAAAAGAAATCTTTCCAATCGGCTTGGATGTGGTATTTTCCTTCCGGATGGGTGTTAAAAACCTCGCCTCCGAAGCGGCTTTCCAGATATCTGATTTCCTTGATGGTCATGTCGGAGCGCAGGTGGATATGTGGAATTTTCAAATCAGCCACGGTTTCCAGCAGCGCATATAATTCTTCGCGCTGTGCTTTTTTCAAAAATGTCGGAAAAAGCGCGATGCGCTCGATGCTGAATTTCTTCATTTCTTCGACCTTGCCGCGCCAATCGGATCCCGGAGTCGTCGTCAGACCCAGAATGATTTCGTGTTCATTTCCCATATTGTTTGGCATAGTAATTTTTATATTCCCCGCTCTTTATATTCCGCCACCACTGTTCGTTTTTTTGGAACCACTCGACTGTTCTTTTCAGTCCTTCTTCAAAGGAAATCTGCGGTTGCCAGCCGAGCTCGTTTTTGATTTTGGAAAAATCGATCGCGTAGCGACGGTCGTGGCCTTTCCGGTCCGCGACATATTCGATCCAGCTGTCATCCCGGCACAGCGCGGACAGGATCGCTTCGGCGATTTCAATGTTCCTTTTTTCGCCGCCGCCGCCGACGCAATATGTCTCACCGATTTTCCCCTTATGGATGATGGCGTCGATGGCGCGGCAATGGTCTTCCACATGCAGCCAGTCGCGCACCTGCAGTCCGTCGCCATAGATCGGAATTTTTTTGCCTTCCATCAGATTCGTTGCGATGAGCGGGATGAGTTTTTCCGGGAAGTGATACGGGCCGTAGTTGTTGGAACAGTTGGAAATCGTGATCGGCAGATCGTAGGTGTGGAAATAGGCGCGCACCAAATGGTCTGCTGCTGCCTTGGAAGCTGAATATGGGCTGCGCGGATCATAGGGAGTTTTTTCATTGAACGCCGGTTCATCCGCCGCAAGCGAACCGAAAACTTCATCGGTGGAAACATGGTGGAATCTGACATTTCCGTTATTTTTGGCTGCTTCCAGCAATGTGTATGTGCCGATGATGTTTGTCCGGATGAAAGCTTCGGGATCCGTGATTGAGCGGTCGACATGCGATTCGGCCGCAAAGTGCACTATAATATCAATATCTTTTACCAATTCATTGACCAGTTTCGCGTCGCAGATGTCCCCTTTCACGAATTTGTAGTTAGGATTTTTCTCTAGATCTTTCAGATTTTCCAGATTGCCGGCATATGTCAAAAGATCCAGATTGATGATTTTATAATCCGGATGTGCCTTGAAAATGTAGTGTATGAAGTTGGAGCCTATAAAACCAGCTCCTCCTGTAACTAATAACTTCATAAAATTTCAGATTAATAAATTGGAACCGACCCGCCTCGACTCGCAAAGACTGCTTGTCGACGCGAGGCGGGTGAATCCGGCGTCACCGGTGAACAATAGTTTCATATTTTAAAACAGTGATTTTAAGTCTTTAAACAGCGGTAGTTTTTTGTCTTTTTCTGAGAGAATAGGATTTTTGATCGGCCAATAGATTTTCAGATCTGGGTCGTTCCAGATGATGCCGCTTTCGCTGTCTGGACTGTAAAAATTGTCGCATTTGTATTGGAACTCCGTGTAGTCTTCCAGGGTGCAGAAGCCGTGTGCGAATCCTTTCGGGACGAAGAGCATATAGAAATTGTCGGATCTGAGCTCGAATCCTTCCCATTTGCCGAAAGTCGGCGAATCCTTGCGCAAGTCCACAATGACGTCATAGGCCGCGCCGCGGGTCACCCTGACCAGCTTGGCTTGCGCGCAATCCGGATTCTGGAAATGGAGGCCGCGCAAAACCCCCTTGGTCACCGACAAGGAATGGTTGTCTTGCACGAAATCCGTATCGATTCCGGCTTCGGTGAATTTCTTTTTGGAATAGCTTTCCAAGAAAAATCCCCGCTCATCCTGAAAGACGCGAGGCTTGACCAGATAGGCTCCTTCGAGACTTGTTTTTTGAAACTCCATATGTTTATCATAATATATTTAAGGCAAAATAAAAAGGGTGACCATTTGGCAACCCTTTTCCGACAAGATTGTCGGTAATATTATTTTTTTCTGAGGATTCTTGCATATATTCGACGTATGCGTCTCTCCCATACTGCTGCTTTTTCGGCAATGATATTGAGGCTCATTAACCCAAACATAGAATTCATCTCCTCTTCCTTTTTTTGAGTTTATGTTTTTTGTTACTTTGTGTTGCGATCAAAGATGGCCAATGTGACCGGTCCCCTCGCGTCCAGCGTGGTTTCCGCCAGAATCGCTTTTGTCAGTGCCCCGGCATGCGCCTTTTCTTTTTCCGAAGAATGGAACATCTGGACGTAGGGTCTGGCTACGCCCTTTGCATCATGCACGACACTGGGGACGAACTCAATGCGGAATACATCCAACCTTTTGAACTCTTTCTTGTGGATCTTTTTCAAGGCCAATTCTACTTCGCTCATTCCCCTTTCGTCACTTTGCAGCACGCCGCGCAAAATTCCTGTTCCGCCTACCTTGGCGAACCCGCTTACCACATAAAGCATACGCAATCCTCCCTTTTTAAGGAACTAGTCTTGAACAACGATATCGCTGTTCATTGTATATTCAAAATTTTTCTTTTGTCCATTTTTATCAATGATATGCACGCTGACCGGCTCCCCATCGATGCCGGCTTGTTTCTGG
>JBGQBV010000012.1:0-14084 GCA_041494985.1 Minisyncoccia bacterium | reverse complement strand
CTCAACGTCCTGGAAGCCGGCAAGATCGTCAAAGTCAAGGATATCATGAAACACAGCGAGGAAGAGCTCCGCGCCCTGGAAGGCATGGGAGACAAAGGCATCAAGGAAATCAAGAAATCGATCGGAGAGTTCGGAATTACACTTAAACAGGAATAATCAAGCGATATGAACCATCTAGCTAAAGGCCGAAAATTCAGCAGAGTCAGGAAAGGACGCAAGGCGCTTCTCAAAACATTGTTGGGCAGCTTGATCATGCGGGAAAAGATCACTACGACCGAGGCGAAAGCGAAGGAGATCAAGCCGATGATGGACAAGCTGATCACGAAGGCCAAGAAAATCTCTGCAGATGAAACAAAGAAGATCGCTGTCGTGAGAGGATTGAGGAAGGAACTGCCGTTGATGGCCGTGAAGAAACTTTCAGGAGAGTTCACAGAAAAGTTTGCCAAGCGTTCCAGCGGTTATTCGCGCATAATCAAGATCGCGCAGCGGAAAAGCGACGGCGCCCGGATGGCAGTGATCGAATTCGTTTAAGAATATACAATTAGCGTAAACTAGAGAAAGAAATTTTATGAACAACAGACAATATCATCTTTTCGATGCCCAAGGAAAAGTGCTGGGACGTCTGGCGACGGAAATCGCAAGGACGCTTGGCGGCAAGAACAAAATCGACTATACCGCCCACATCGACGGAGGTGATTTCGTCGTGGTTATCAATGCGGAAAAAATCCGCGTGACCGGCAACAAGCTGGAAGGCAAGATATATCACAAATACAGCGGCTACCCAGGCGGAATCACATCGATCGCCCTGAAAGACCTGCTGAAAAAAGATCCCAAGAAGGTGATCCAGAACGCGGTATATGGAATGCTGCCGAAGAACAGCCTCCGGGACAAGATGATGCTCAGGTTGGATGTACACGCCGGAGCGGAGCACGGTCAGAAGAATATCGACGTCACACATTAATTTGGAAATCAATCGTCAAATATTATGGCAGTAAAAAAAGCGGAAAAAGTGAAAAAACCAGCCAAGACGACCAAACCTAAGGCTGAAAAAAAGGCAAAGGTGACGAAAGTCGCCAAGGTTGAAAAGGCGGCCAAAGTCGCCAAGGTTGAAAAGGCGGTGAAGACTGAAAAGGTGGTCAAAGTTGAAAAGGTGGAAAAAGCCACAGGAAAATATTTCTATGCCGTCGGTCGTCGCAAGTCAGCGGTGGCGCAAGTCCGTCTGTATGAAAATGACAAGGCGACTGACAACGATCTGATTGTCAACGGAAAGAAACTGAAAGACTATTTCCCGACCATTTCCCTGCAGAACAACTTTTTCGGACCGCTCAAGGCCATGGGTATGCAAGACAAATTCTCGATGACGGTGCTGGTCAAGGGCGGTGGAACAACCGGACAGGTTGAAGCCGTGCGGCTCGGAGTCGCGCGCGCCTTGGTTGAATACGATGCGACCATGAAGAAAACCCTGAAAGGTCTTGGATTCATGACCCGGGATTCCAGGAAGGTTGAAAGAAAGAAACCTGGATTCAAAAAAGCAAGAAAGAGTCCGCAGTGGGCGAAGCGCTAGCGAGCATGCTGTGCAGGAAAGGGGTCGGGAAAAACTGGGTTTTCCCGCGGTGGAAATACTAAAACCGCAAGGTTTCAGGGAGCGAAGCGACGCAATGGGCCAAACGTTAAAGATTACAAAAGACTCCCGATTGGGAGTCTTTTTTTTGTTTGTTTGCCATCCGGATCAGAAGCATATGCTTTTCGGTGTACGTATTTTTTCAGCTCGCCTCGTTTTCGACTCGGTCGAAAACGAGGCGAGCTGAAAAAATACTCCGTCCTCGCGCCTCCGCCAGTTGGCGGAGCGCTGTGGAGCCACCTCAAAGCGCATGCTTCTGATCCTGTAATATATTTTAGGCAAAAATAAAAGGCCCTGGTTTTCCATCGATGATACGATTGGATAACCCGGGCCTTGCAGCTTCATAATTTTATTCATGGGCTGCGCATGTCACACGCCAGTTGCAGTTGGTCGACATTCTTCAGCTGTTCTAACCTTTCCCGCATCCGTCCGATGTAAGCTGCAGCATCCCGGAGCGCTTCGTCCTCCGTGTGGGGTATGGCATCGCGGACGAATTCCTCTAAAGTCTTATCTGCTGCTTCTGCTTCCATGCTGTTCACCTCCTTTTTGGGTGGCGTTTTTTAAAATACTAGTCTGGATTGATTGATAGAACTTATCTACTACAACGCTAAACGCGTATTGTGACAGCAGGTAGTATCATGGGACCTACGTACCCCTATTATACTCCCTTTTTTGCCTTTTGTCAATTTTATGGTGTAGCTATGGGATTGCGGCTTATTTAAGGCAAAAAAATACCATCAAAATGAAGGTATTTTTAGAATAAATGGAGAATCCGATTTTATTGGTGGAAAAATAAAGATTATTTTTTGATGCTATTGAGCGGTGTCCGCCGACGGTGCGGACGATGTGAAAGAAGGGAAGATTCCTTGGAGGAATGTCGTGCGTTCTGGGAAATAGATGGAATGGAGAGAGGCCTGTCCCTGGTCGTTCTTTTCGGTGAAGTAGATCTTGCCGTCCGTGAAATTGTTGAAGACAGAGGAGTCGCTACCGCCCAAAGTCAGAATGTCCATCATATTGCGATGGTCGCGGTTGTCGATCTCAATGATTTTTATCTTGCTGCCGTTTGTGAAAAGGACGTGCTCGTAGTCCCTGGCCCATTGCACATTCTCTATCCGGTCGGACAGGCGGGTTATCGACATCGTTTCATTCTCGGATCTGGCCGGCTGAACCTCCCATTTGCGGACAAAGTAGGTGGAAATCTCATTGTCTGTCCAGAAAAGAAGTTTTTTGCCGTCGTCGGAAAATTGGGATCCATCAGCATTGTCCGAAAGCTTGTTGAAATATGTATCCTCTTCGCCTTTATTGTAGATATATAGATCATGGCTTCTGTTCAGCAGCACGATCCGGTCTTCGTCGTATACGGTGATTCGGTATGAACTGTCGTCCATATCGTCCGGAGCCGAGGTTGTGATCTGCCGGGGTTCGTCCGCGGCATCAAGGCTGGTCCTGTAGACGATTCCTTCGGGCAGCTGCATATAGAACAGTCACTTGGGCGAAAAGTCGTAGCTGGCGATATGCTGAGCCACTAGTTTTTTGTCCTGGGGGCTGTTCAGGTCCATGCGGTACAGGTTGTCGTCAGACATGTAGAACAGGACGTCCTTGTTTTTCGGATCCCAGCGGACATGGGAAAGTCCGCCAGCTGGCGGAGCCGATGCCCCGGCCAGGCTGTCCAGGTCCAGGGTTTCTTTCGTGTCGATAGTCACGATAAAATAGTTCTTTGTCCCGTCCTTCAGCGCGGGAATGATCAGGCGGTGGGCTTGCGGAGACCACTCGATGTTTTCCTTGTCATCATCCGTGAAGACATAGTCGGTCGAAGAAAAGACCTGGTCCATCGACGATGTTCCTAAATCGGAAACTTTGACGATGAAATCGTTGTCGATCTGCTCCGAGAAGGCGGCCAGGTTTTTGCGCGGGGAAATGAAGAATTTCTCAATTCCGGCGGTATCATAATCCTGCCGGTCATATGAGTCTTCGGTCAGGACGACGTTCCAGAACTCCGTGGAGATCCCGCTATGCACGGATATCTTCTTGGACCAGGTCTGGTGGCCGGGGGCTTTGACTTCGAGGAAATATTCGCCCGGCTTGATGCCTCCGATGTGGTAGGAGTTGTTCAGCCGGCTGAATGTTCCGGAAGGCATCAAGATGCCGTCCAAATACACGTTTACCGCCTGCGGGGTGGTTTTCAGCGTTATCGATCCTCCATAGATGAAGATGCCTTTTTTGAAGCTGAAGCTGTAGCCGAAGGCGTATCCGATAATTGCGCCTGAAACAAGCCAAAAAAGGACAACGAGTGTCCAGAAAAATATCCTTTTTGGCAATTCGATTTCATTCATATGATGAGGCTTATTGTAAGCTAAGAAGGCGGGTTTGTCCACGTCGAAAAATCGTGTATACTGAAAACATATCCTTTAAGTCCGAGATCATATGCAGCTGGATAAATTTTTTCTTAAATTCGGGTTGGCGAGCGCCACGGCTGAGCTGGTGGCTTTGTTGGTGGTGCTGTTGGGCGTCAGCGCGGTTTTCTGGTTTCTGGTCGGACGGTTCCGTCTGCACAATTTTCTTATCAATATATACATCTCTTTCTCCCTAGTCCAGGTGGTCCCGAAAGACATCCTGCCGTTGCCGAAAAACTCATCCGTGCTGCTCTTCGTTATCTTCGTGGTTCTGTTGACCCTGATCAACAGATATCTGTTCGACATCCACCAATATGGCAGCGGTCTGGCGATCTGGCAGGTCCTGGTCATGAGTTTTTTGGAAGTAGTCCTGCTTTTGAGCATCATCCTTGCCTTCATGCCGGCAAAGGATGTCTTTCCATATTTTTCCAAAAATTCCTTGGGATACTTTGTTGATCCATGGTGGCGGGTCGGCTGGATGGTCGCGCCGCTGCTGTTCCTGGTTTTTGTGAAGAAGAGGAATGAATAAGAAGGGCAGGGTTTTACGCGTAGATATGCCGGAAGGTTGACTTAATTTTCCTTTTCGATATAATTAAAAACGTTGTAGCGAAACTTCTATTATATTTGGGCGCATAGCTCAGCTGGTAGAGCAGTGGCCTTTTAAGCCAATGGTCGGGGGTTCGAATCCCTCTGCGCCCACAGTTTTTTTAAAACCCTCCTTCTGGAGGGTTTTAAAATTGGCAGAGGGATTCGAACGGCGCGAGTAGGAAGCGAGCAAGTGCGGGTTTTTGTGTTTTCGGGATTATTTGGTATACTTAGGGCATGAAAAAACTATTTATATCAGTATCAATTTTTGCAGGAGCATTAGCCTTGTCCGGTTGCAGCTTGAGTGGCATCGTGCCGGCCAAAATAACGATGGCCAACGCTACCGTGATCAGATCGGATGATGACGGAGTCACATGGAATCCGAAGATAAAAATCGATGACAAGAAGAATATCTCCGGAGTGGATGTCCTGTCCATGGAGATCAATCCTAATGATTCCAGCATCATCTATATCGGAACGGTTTCCAATGGACTGTTCATGACCAAGGACAAGGCTGAAACATGGACCCAGGTTCCGTTCGCCGACAAGGCCTACGGCCTGGTTTTCGATCCGAGCAACCCTGACACGATGTATGCCAGCGGGGTTTTCAACGGACGGGCCAAAGTATTCAAACGTCTGGCGGAAGGACAGGAATGGAAAGAAGTGTACACGGAACCGGCGGACGGGACGATCATCTCAACCCTGGTCATCGACAAGACGAATTCGCAGATCCTGTATGCCGGAACAAGCGCCGGAGTCATCATCAAGACGACCGATGGCGGCGCGACCTGGGTGAACCTGAGGAAGGCTGACGGTCCGGTCATCGGCATCGGTTTTGACAATGCCAATCCCATGCATATATTCTTCGGCATCTTCCAGGTCGGGGTCCTCGAAACCAAGGACGGCGGAAAGACCATCGATGACATCACGAAGAAGATTGACACAAACAGCAACACTTCCAGCGTATATACCCTTGTGGCCGATCCATATCTGCCGGGAGTCGTCTATGTGGGAACCGATAAGGGCATTTTCCGCCGGTCCGGAGGCGACACCTGGAACGCCATGAACATCATCGAAAGTTCCAAGGCTTTTCCGGTCAGGGTGATTGCGATCAATCCCAAAAATTCCAAAGAGATCCTGTATTCCTCAGCCAAGGCTATCTATAAATCGACCGATAGCGGCGCGACCTGGGCCACCTTCCAGTTGGATACGAACAAGGACATCAGTGCGGTGCGCTTCGACCAGACAGATCCGACAAAAATCTATGCAGGCCTGAGATCATTTTAAGCAGCAATTAAATCAAATTAAAAATATGTATAGCGACATCATCAATAAGCATAAGGATGATCTGGAAAATTCCATCGGTCATCTCAAGGAGGAAATGGGCAAAATCCGGACCGGGCGGGCGAATCCCGCGTTGGTTGAAGGTTTGCTAGTCGATTATTACGGAACCAAGACGCCGCTCAAGCAGATCGCCGGCATCAACACTCCGGAACCGCGCCTGATCGTCATCCAGCCATGGGATCGCGGAGCTTTGGGGGCGATTGAGACGGCAATCAGGGAGTCTGATCTGAACATGAATCCGAACAATGACGGCACGGTCGTGCGCATCAACATTCCGACACTGACGGAAGACAGGCGCAAGGAAATGGTGAAGATATTGAATCAGAAAGCCGAGGAAGCGCGCATCTCCGTGCGCAACGTCCGTGAGGAAAGCTGGAAGGAAATCCAGGCCGCGGAGAGCCGAGGGGAGATGTCCGAGGACGACAAATTCAAGGGCAAGGAAAAACTGCAAGCATTTGTCGATGAATACAACAAGAAAATCGAGGAAGTCCGCGCGAAGAAAGAAACGGAAATAATGACAGTCTAGGCATAAAATTTCTAATTTCTAATATCTAATTTCTAAATAAATTCAAAAGGACTGAAATCCAAATGTCCAAAATGTTTTGGATTTGGAAAATTTGAATTTTAATATTATTTAGGATTTAGGATTTTGATATTGGGATTTAAAATATTATCTTAATCCATAATCTTAAGTAGATGTTTATTACAATCTTAGTATTTGTTATTATCTTGGGCTTGCTTGTATTCGTGCATGAGCTCGGGCATTTTGTAGTGGCGCGCCGCAACGGCATCAAGGCCGAGGAATTCGGATTCGGATTTCCGCCGCGGATCGTCGGCATACAATTCCTGCAAGGCAAGAAAAAGGAAAAAGTCTCCGAAGTCGAGAGCATCCAGGTGAAAACCTTGGATATGAAAATGGGAAAGGACGAAATCATCCAGGAAACGGTCACCGAAATGATACACAATATCGAGAAAACGGTGCCGGTCAGGAAATGGAGGATCATCTGGGGCAACAAGGACGGGGACGACGAGAATGAAAAACGGGATCTGCACGAAGCGCACCAGAAGCGATTTTCCGGCGGAACTGTCTATTCCCTGAACTGGTTCCCGATTGGGGGATTTGTCAGAATCAAAGGCGAAGACGGGGAAGGGAAAAAAGAAGCGGATAGTTTTGCGGCCAAATCGCCCTGGATCCGTATCAGGGTCCTGGTCGCGGGGGTGGCGATGAATTTCCTCCTGGCCTGGGTTTTGCTCTCGGTCACCTTCATGGTCGGATCGTATCAGGACGTCACCGGCGAGCACGTGGCCGGTTCAAAGATCCTGATCGAAAGCATCGAGCAGAATTCGCCGGCGGATAAGATGGGATTGGAAATCGGTGATGTGATCATAAAAGATGGCGGCGGAACAATTTTTTCTTCAGTCGAGCAGGTCCAGCAATACATCAATTCGAACCGGGGCAAGGAAGTGACCTTGGTCGTGCAAAGGGGAAGCGAGCAGCTCTCGCTGAGCGGCATGCCGCGTCTGGAAACGCAGCAGGGACAAGGGGCGCTGGGCATTTCCGGTCTGGGTGAAGTCGTCAATGCGAGATATCCGTTTTTCCAATCGCTCTGGATGGGCATCGCGGAAATCGGCAACATGTTCGTCGCGATCTTCCAACTGTTCGGCCAGCTGCTGCACGGGCAGCAGACGGGCGTTGAAGTCATGGGACCGGTGAAGCTGGCGGT
This sequence comes from Minisyncoccia bacterium, assembly GCA_041494985.1. Classification (GTDB taxonomy): domain Bacteria; phylum Patescibacteriota; class Minisyncoccia; order Moranbacterales; family GWC2-37-73; genus JBGQBV01. The sequence goes on along the minus strand of JBGQBV010000012.1, from coordinate 6,417 downwards.
GTTCACGGGCCAGATCATTCCTCTCGGCTTCGTCTATATCCTGCGCTTCATTGCCATCTTCAGCGTCAATCTCGGCATCATCAATGTGCTGCCGTTTCCGGCGCTGGATGGCGGACGGATTTTGTTCGTCCTGATCGAGAAAATAAAAGGTTCGCCGGTGAGCCGGAAAGTCGAGCAGGCTTTTCACACCGTCGGAATGATGTTGCTCCTGGCGCTGATGCTGCTGATAACTCTCAGGGAAATTTTCACTCCCGAGCTTATAGCCAGAATAAAGGGAATTCTATAGAAAAAAGAGGGGGCTTGACCCCGCACTAAATTGGCGCCGCGCCGAAGGCGCAAAAAAACGGTTTCAACCGTTTCAATTTTGTTTTAAAGAAAAGATATGAAATTTATTGCTTAAAACCAGAGTAATAAGCGCCAAATTAGTGCGGGGTTGACACGCTGTTTTTTTTGGTATAATATATCTGTGTTTGTTATTATGAAATGCTGCAATAAGTATGATTCTTACCGTTGCTACGCGGTATTTTTTTAAACACTAAAGAGCCTAAAAAAGACTATGGTACGATTTATCACAAAAGATGGACTGAAAAAATTGCAGGAGGAACTTGATGAAAGAAAGACCAAGCTCAGGCAGGAAATCGCGCAAGCTATCAAGGAAGCCAAGGAGCAGGGCGATTTGAGTGAAAATGCGGAATATGCCGAAGCGAAAACTCAGCAAAACGAAAACGAATCTCGGATCGCGGAGCTCGAAACAGTTCTTAAGAATTCCCAAGTTGTGGAAAAAGATGATTCCCAAAAAGGGGTTCAGATAAGCTCTGTTGTGAAGGTAAAGTTCAACAAGAGCGAAATGGAATTCACGATCGTGGGATCAAACGAAGCTGATCCTGCTAATTTCAAGATTTCTAACGAATCGCCGCTCGGAAAAGCGTTTATGGGTCATGTCGCCGGAGACACAGTGAAGGTTTCAACTCCCAAAGGCGTCATCGAATACAAGCTGGTCAGCGTCAAATAGTTTCCGAACCTTTATATAGGACAAATTATCCCGCCAAAGCGGGATTTTTGTTTGCCAGAAAGCCCTTTTCGAGCTATTATTTATGTATATTTAACTATTCAAACGCTATATTTTTATGAGGGAAGACATACTCCAGGCCAAACTTGATAAGCTCGCGCAGGTCCGCGATTTCGGCATGGATCCGTATCCGGAAAAATCCGAACGTGATTTCACGAACAAGGAAGCGATTGAACGGTTCGACGAGCTCACCGCAAGGAAAATAACGCTGGTCGGCCGGGTCAGGTCGCTGCGCCCGATGGGCGGCAGCGCGTTCGCGCACATCGAAGACGAAAGCGGCAAGATGCAGCTTTTCTTCAACAAGGCGAACATGCCGGAAGATCTGTTCCGCCTGTTCACGAAAAGCGCGGAGCTGGGAGATTTCGTCCAGGTGTCCGGCGAACTGTTCAAGACCAAGACGGAAGAAAAATCGCTCAAGGTGACGGATTGGAAGATGCTGGGCAAAAACATCCGTCCGATTCCGACCGAGCATTTCGGCATCAAGGACGAAGAAGAACTTTTGCGCCGCAGATATCTGGATCTGATGACCAACGAAGGCACGCGCGAACTTTTCCGGAAGAAAAATGTCTTTTGGCAGACGGTGCGGAAATTGCTGTCCAAGGAAGAATTTTTGGAAGTGCAGACCCCTGTGTTCGAACATGTTCCGGGCGGCGCGGAAGCCGAACCGTTTGTCACGCATCACAACGCGTTGGACCAGGATTTTTATATGCGCATCTCACTCGAGCTAGCTCTGAAACGTCTGCTGGTCGGCGGCTATGAAAAAGTTTTCGAAATCGGACGTGTGTTCCGCAATGAAGGCATCGACCGCGAACACCTGCAGGAATTCGACCATATGGAATTCTATGCGGCCTATTGGGATCTGAAAAAGGGCATGAAATTTTCCGAAAAAATGTTCCGGACTCTCGCGGAAAAAGTTACGGGCAGTTTCGTGACCAAACATGAAGAAGTCGAGATTGATTGGAGCAAAAAATTTCCGGTGGTGGATTATTTCGCCGCTTTCAAAAAAGAAACCGGTTTGGATCTGAAGAATATTTCCGTCGAAGCCTTGAAGGCGAAGGCGGATGAACTGGGAATCAAATATGAGAAGTCATACGGCAAAGGCCGGATGATCGACACGGTCTATAAGAAAACCGTGCGGCCCAAATTGATCCAGCCGTGCTTTTTGGTCGGCCATCCATTGGAAGTCTCGCCGCTGGCCAAAACCGATCCCAAAAAATCCAACAAGGTTCTGCGCTTCCAGATCGTGGCGGGCGGCAGCGAGCTTTGCAACGCGTTTGCCGAGCTGAACGACCCGATCGAACAGAAGAAGCGTTTTGAAAATCAAATGGTTCTCAGGGCCGCCGGCGACGCCGAGGCGCAGATGCTAGATGAGGATTTCGTCGAAGCTTTGGAATATGGCATGCCCCCGGCCTTTGGTTTCGGCATGAGCGAACGCGTCTTCTCATTCCTCATGAACAAATCCGTCCGCGAATGCACGATCTTCCCACCGGTAAAAGAGAAATAAATTCTATGCTGAAGAAATACGCGGCGCACATCAAGGGCTTCGTGAGGACACCGACGCTGGTGGTTCTGTTGGTGTTGATCGCCGGCTATTATGTCTGGCAAGTCCAGATAAACAGTTTTGTCGGACAGGGGATAGAGCGCAGCAGCACTAACGGCGCCATCTTCTATATCAAAGGAATTTGGAACAAGACCATGGGTGTGCAGCAGCTGCAGAAAAACAGTGATTCCCGGATGATGGAACTCTTGGGCAGCACGAAAAAAATAAGCGACAAGTCAGGACTGTATTCATTTGATGTCCCTGAATCTTGGAATGTGACCGAGCAGCAACCCGCTGCTGGCAGCCAATTGTCCAAGATGACAGTAGAAAGTTCCAACTTTTCGCAGCATTACGACGGCGACAAGATTTTCTGTGATAGCGGCGAACAGCTGACGGTGGAAGTGACCAAGGGCGAGCAGCCCGGGGCAAAACGTCCTGACGGCGGATATGGCAGGAGCGTTGTCAAAAAAGCCGATGCGGATATGGGCGGTCTAGTCGTATATTATTACGTCATCTCCGACCAGAATGTGGAAAATGCGACAGTACTTGTTGCAAATACGATAAGAAACGGTAATACCTATAACGTCAGGTTCGTCTATGACAAGAGATTGAATGGAGGCGAGTTTTCATATCAGGAGATCCTGCACTCATTCAAGTTCGCGGAAAAGAAATGATATGGGAAAAGTTCTAGTTTTCGGAACATTCGATATTTTTCACGAAGGGCACATGGATTTTTTGCGCCAGGCTGGAAAACATGGCGATTTTCTGCGGGTGGTGGTGGCGCGGGACGTCACTGTCGCGAAAGTCAAAGGACGCGCGCCGAGATATTCGGAGCAGGAAAGGGCGGCGACCGTCCAGAAAAGCGGTTTGGCGGACGAAGTCGTCTTGGGGGGCTTGGCCGACAAATATGACGTCGTGCGGGGTTATAAGCCGGACGTGATCTGTCTGGGCTATGATCAGAAATTTTTTGTCGGGGAGCTGAGGAAGAAGCTGGACGAGTCAGGATTGAACAGGACGAAAATCGTCAGATTGGAGCCGCATAAGCCGGAAATCTACAAGTCTTCGAAACTCCGCAAAGAATAGGTTTTGGAAAGTGAAATATTTGTTTGGCAATGCTGTAATATTGTTTACCGTCCGTAGCTCAATGAAAGAGCGTCTATCCAGGGTGGTACGGGAAGGAATTAGCTGGTTATTGATGACATCATTTTTTGTCAGCCAATAAATTTCCCGTATGGGTAGCAGAGATGTTGGTGAAAAGCCAACCGGGCAGTCAATAAAAACACATTCTTGGAATGTGTTTTTATTATGATAAAAATAGAGCAGATTTGTATCGGCGCATTTCTAGTGCGGACTAGAATGCATTCCGTATTCCTGATGCACACTATGAAGTTCGTCAGTAAATCCAAGCGCGTGAGCGTTTGAAAATTTCTCAAACGCAGCGAAGCGGAGCAGAAATTTTAGCGAGCAAGCTTAGGATTTGCCACAGAACTTCATCCGTGTGAGAGTTTCTTTTCTGTCCACTTTTCTTCCAAAAGAAAAGTGGACAAATACTTGCAAGGAGCCTTATTAAAAGGTAATATTGATATATTAACAAACAAATCAATCAATATGTTGGACATCAAATTCATCAGGGAAAATATCGAAGCAATCAAGCAGGTGGCGAAGGATAAAAAAATCGATTTGGATTTCGATCGTCTTTTGGCCGTCGACAAAGAAAGGATAAGTCTGCGTCAGGAAGTCGAGCAGCTGCAGGCCCTCAAAAACGACCTGAATGCGATGATAACGAAAGCCGAAGGCGACGAGGAGCGCAAGGAGATCATCGAGAAAGGCAAGGAGATCAAGACGAAGATCGAAATAAAAGAACCGCAATACAAGAAAATAAAGGAGGAATTCGACGCGCTGATGGTGAAGGTTCCGAACATCGTTTCTGCCGACACGCCGGTCGGAAAATCCGGCGAGGACAACGTCGAGGTGGGTAAATTCGGAAAGATTCCCGAGTTCGGTTTCCCGATCAAGGACCATATCCAGCTCGGCAAGGACTTGGACATTTTGGATCTGGAAAAGGGCGCCAAGGTGGCTGGCTATCGCGGATATTATGTGAAAAACGAAGGTGTGTCGCTGATGATGGCGATGATGATGTATGCACTTAACAAAATGATCGAAAAAGGCTACGCGCCGATGATCCCGCCGACGCTGGTGAAAGGCAGTGCGCTTTTCGGCACGGGCTATTTCAAAGGCTTGGAATATGACAGCGAAGTCGATGAAGTATATCAAGTGGCCAGCGGCGACAAGGAAGCGGACGGCAAATCGAGCAAGGAGAAAAAATTTCTGGTCGGCACCGCCGAGCCGTCACTCCTGGCATACTACTCGGACGAAGTTTTGAAAGAAGAAAATTTGCCGCTGAAAGTTTGCGGCTATTCGCAGTGCTATCGCAGCGAAATCGGATCATATGGCAAAGACACGCGGGGATTCTACCGTGTGCATGAGTTCATGAAAGTCGAACAAGTCGTGCTGATGGCGGCCGATGAAGAAGCCTCGATCAAGATGCACGATGACATGCTGGCCATTTCCAAAGAGATCCACGACGAGCTCGGACTGCCGTATCGCGTGCTGAGCATCTGCACGGCGGATATGAGCGCCGGGAAATTTCGCGCGTTCGACATTGAAGCCTGGATGCCGGGACTGGACCGTTGGGGCGAGACCGGATCAGCTTCCAATTTCACCGATTGGCAAGCTAGAAGATTGAATGTGAAATATGTCGACAAGGACGGCGAAAAGAAACATGTCTATATGCTCAACAACACCGTGCTGCCTTCACCGCGGCCCTTCATCGCGATCTTGGAAAACTTCCAACAGGCCGACGGCAGCGTCTTGATTCCGGAAGTCCTGCGCAAATACATGCCGGGGAATATGGAAAAAATTTCACCTAAGAAATAATTTTTTCACTGCATTGTGAAAAACTTCAAACTCGAACATAATTTGGTGGGTCCGCCAGCTGGCGGAGAAAAGTGGCCGAAGGTCGCGTCGGTGTTTTTGAAGGGGAATAAGAAGGCAATGCCGCTGGATGCCACGAAATCCGCGGAGCACAATGAAGCGGTGATGGAGACATGGGAAAAAGTCGCGGTGCTGCGCGCGCTGGCGCCCAAACCGACCAGATTCCATTTTGGGTTTTCCACTAAAAATTCAGTGAGATATCTGAAGCACGAATTCAAGACGGACCTGAAATTCGCCGTGCGCCTGGGACCGAACGATGTCAACTTCATCGCCCTGCCGGAAGATATCGAGGACAAAATACTTTTGGAAGTAGTCGAGATAACCACGGTTGATGATGAAAAATACAAAGACTTAATTTTGATCTGATTATGCAAAAAATCCGATTTCCGAAAGATTTCCTGTGGGGAGCGGCGACGAGCTCCCATCAGGTTGAAGGCGGAACAAAAAACCAGTGGTCTGTTTGGGAAAAGGAAAACGCCCAGCGTCTGGCAAACGAAGCGAAAACAAAATGGCAGCCGTGGCAGCAGCAGCAATTTCCGGAAATGTTGGATCCGCAAAACTATGTTTCCGGCCGCGCCTGCGACCACTACAACCTTTTTGAAAAAGATTTTGATCTCGTCAAAGATCTCGGACACAATGCGCACAGGTTTTCCATCGAGTGGTCGCGCATCGAGCCGGAAGAAGGGAGATTTGATTCGAAGGAAATCGAACACTATCGCAAAGTCCTGAGCGCGCTGCGCGGGCGCGGAATCGAACCTTTCGTGACGCTGTGGCATTGGACAAGCCCGCTGTGGCTCGAAGACAAGGGCGGCTG
>JBGQBV010000011.1:0-14483 GCA_041494985.1 Minisyncoccia bacterium | reverse complement strand
TGAGAGAAAAAGTTTCCGGAAAAATCTCATATGAAAGGTCATGGATGGTCAGCACCAGCTTCACGCCTTTGGAGAGTCCGACAAAATTGATGTTCGGCATGAAGAAGATGTCAACCCCGCCCAGCATCCGGTCGACATGCGGCCAGTGTAGATACCAGAAAAAGAAATTAAGCAGCTTGTTCGGGAAGCGGAAACGTTTCACGCTGACATTCTTGAAGATTGCAAATGTCTGCGGATCGAAATGTGACTGATGGAAGGAATTGGAAAAAAGCACGTACTGGTTTTTTTTATCCAACTCAAAAAGATTCTTCAGGATATTGATGGTATATTCCTCCACTCCGGTCCTTTTCCCGTCCGTCAGACAGCGTATGTCGATTCCGATTCTCATATTTTCTCAGGCGCTAACTTCTTAGTTTTTGGAATTTTGAACGTTCCTTCATCATACAGCAGCGGGCGCAAATGCGCACTATTGACTTTTCCCTCATTTTGGAGTATAATCAAATATCGTAGTTGATTTGACAATTAAATATCAACAAAGCCTATTTTAAGGCAAATTCTGGCTATGAGCCAAGGGAGGAAACATGCGTATTAAAAAGAAGGCGGCAAAGAAAAAAGTAGCGAAGAAAAAGGCGGCAAAGAAAGCGATTCTGGCGAAAAGTGAGGGCGGAGAGGCGCTGATCATTAGCAAAATCTTCTCAGCGTTCATTACGAGAAAGAAAATCGGGCAGATCAAGCTGAAAACCGGCGAAAAATACACCGACGTTGAAATCGTTGATCACTGCCACGGCTCCATATTCGCCATGACGAAGAATGCCAAGGTCCGGTACAGCTTTAGTTTCAGTATGTACTCGGTAGCCAGCCTGATTCCCTAGCGCCGAAAGGCAACAAGGGCAAGACTTTGATGAAAAGCAGATAAGCCGATGAATTTCGGCAAAAAACCACAAAGGAGGATGTCATGAAGAAATCGGGATCATTGGTTGTTTTGTTTTTGCTGTTGGTTATTTTCACCCTTTTCGGCTGCGCCAGCACAACAATGGGCATTCAGCGTGAAACTGCCCGGAATTTGGGCGGAGACGTGGATCCGGAAAGCGTGATGGTATCCGATGTTGATCGCGGCATGAGTGACATAAAGTGGCTCGCTGAGGTTGATGGGAAGAAATACAAGTGCTATGCGGATGACATGATGAGAAAAGTCAACTGCATTCCCGTTAAGGCGCCGGCAAAGGTAGCGCCCAAAAAAACCTCAGGCAAGGCAGCAGCAAGAAACTGAAGAAGACAAGCGATGCAAGCGCATCGCTGACCGCGGGAAGCATTCATGACTCATGAATATGCCCGCGGTTTTTTTTATTTTATTTTTTTCTTATGCTCAGCCAAGGCGTTCTCAATGAACGCTTTCATTTTTTCTTTGAAGTTTTCGCGATCGAATTTCAAGACTTTCGAGCGGATATAGCTTGGATCAAAAGACATTTTCTCGAATTTTTCCACCGCGGCAATGATCGCCTCCGGCGACTGCTGTTCAAAAAAAACGCCCATCTTCTCCGCTTCCATATGCTCCGGAATGTCGCCGCCCTGAAAAGCGATGAGCGGTTTGCCGGAAGACAAGGCTTCGATCGCCACGATGCCGAAATCCTCCTCCTGCGGGAAGATCACCGCCCGGCATTCGGCGTAATATTTCTTGAGCTGCTCGTCGTCCACGCGGTTCAGAAATTCAATGGTCGGTCCGGCGATCTTCTTGAGTCTTTTGATTTCCGGACCCCGGCCGATGATTTTCAGTTCCAACCCCATCCGATTGAAAGCCTCAATCGCGATGTCGTGGCGCTTATAGGCGATGAGCCGGCCGACCATCAGGAAATATCTCTGCGGCTGGACGTTTTCCATGATGGCGAAGTTTTTCGTGTCCACGGGCGGATGGATGACTGTCGCCTCTTTGCGGTAATATTTTTTGATCCGGCGGGCCACAAAATTGGAATTGGCGATGAAAGTGTCCACCCGGTCAGCGCTCACCTTGTCCCAAAGGCGGATGTAGTTCATCGCGAACGGAATGAGGCTTTTGACGGGTTTGGGAAAATAGAAATCGCGCGTATATTTCTGGCAATCGTCCCAGGCGTAGCGCATCGGCGTGTGCATATAGCAGATATGCAGCGTCCCGGGCCCGGTGATGATGCCTTTGGCGTAGCTCGACGAATCCGAAACGACGATGTCATAGGATGAAAAATCGAATTGCTCGATGGCCGGCGGCATCAGTGACGGGAAAATCCGATGCCATTTCTGCGCGAAAGGAAACTTCTGCAGATAGGAAGTGTAGATGCGCTTGCCCGCGAAAACGCCGTGCATCGCCTCCTGATTATAGACGATGGTATAGATCGGCGCGTAGGGATAGAGCTCCGTGAGGCATTCCAGCACGCGTTCCGCTCCCCCATATTGCACCAGATAATCATGGACGAAAGCTATTTTCATATGTTTGCTTTGAGGTCGATGAGCGTCAGTTGGATTTTCTTGTTTCCGTTCCATTCGTCTTTCTGGATGTTGCACAAGATATCGACAGCGTCACCTTCTTTCACGTGCGCGAATTTTGCGTAGCCGTTGAAGCTGATCGCTTCGAACATTTTCGGCGCGCCATCCGACGGCGTCAGAAACAGTTTGATGTGCTTGTTGCCGTTACCGACAACTTTCTTTTCCCTCACGACGACATTTTTCAACACGAACACCGGTTCCCTGTTCCCTTCCCCGAACGGTTTGAGTTTTTCCAAGCCTTCCACTAGATTGAAATCGATGTCCTGGGTCGCAACCTCGGCGTCAACTTTGATTTCTTCCGCCATGTCGACTCCGGCCAATTTCTTGCTGATGAGTGCGTCCATTTTTTCATAGAACTTGTCCAGGTTTTCATTTTTCACGCTCACGCCGGCCGCCTGGGCATGCCCGCCGAATTTGACCAGCAGCTCGCGGCATTCGCCGATGGTTTCGATGATGTTGATCTGGGGAATGCTGCGGAATGACCCTTTGCTGACCTTCGGGTCTTTTTGAAAAACCACCGTGGGCTTGCCGAACTGCTGCGCGATTTTGCCGGCCACCAACCCGATCACGCCGACCGGAAAATGCTCGCCGATGGCAAAGATGAATTTTTTGTCTTTGAAAGCGTTCTCGGCCAAGATCCTGATTTCTTCCGCCACCTTCTCTGTGATCTTTTGCCGCTGGGTGTTGTGCGCCTCCAGTTCCAGCGCGAAATCCCGCGCCTTGGCCGTGTCATTTTCCACCAAGAGATCATAGGACAGATTGGCGTGATCGATCCGTCCGGCCGCATTGATTCGCGGCGCGATGTAGAAAGAAACTTTTTTCGTGTCGCCCGCAGCCTGCTCATCAATGACAATCCGGCCGACTGCGAACATTTCCCGAAGGCCTACCCGACGGGTTTTGGAAAGCACTGTCAGGCCGTATTTCACAAACAGGCGGTTTTCGCCGACGAGTGGCACACAGTCAGCGATGGTTCCGATTGCCACCAGATCCAGCATCCATTTGGTCTGCTCCGTTTTGTCGCTGAGCAGTTTCTGAAAGACGGCCTGCGCCACTTTGAACGCCACGCCGACGCCAGCCAGATCCTGGAACGGATAGCCGCAGCCCTTGGCGTGCGGATTGATGATGGCCAAAGCGACCGGCACGTTGTCCGGGACATGATGATGGTCAGTGATGATGACATCGATGCCCAAGGCGTTGGCTTTTTCCACCTCCGCGATGCTTGTGATGCCGCAGTCAACGGTTATGATGAGCGTCGCGTTTTTTTCCTTGAATTTGTCGATAGCCTCGGCGTTCAGGCCATAGCCTTCGACGCGCTTGTCCGGAATATAGACAAAAGACTCCAGGCCGAGCGCATCCAGCGTTTCCTTGATGATGATGGAAGCCGTGATGCCGTCCGCGTCATAGTCGCCGAAGATGACGACCTGCTCTTTTTTGTCTTGCGCTTTTTTGATGCGCTCGATGACCTTTTCCATGTCCCGGAAAAGAAACGGATCGTGTGAATCGGTTTCATAGTTGGGATCGACAAATTGACCGATCTCCTTTTCGGTTTTCAGTCCGCGGGAAAACAAAAGCTGCGCCACCAATGGATGCAGCGGGAGTGAAAAAGATGGAACGGTTTCCTTTAATTCGTTGAGCGACCACTTTGCCATTTCAGAATATTGGTTCAAAGGATTATCTTGACATCCACTGCCGAGGCTTTGCGCTTGTCATTGTATATGAACAGCGGGTTTATATCAAACTCCCTGACCTGTCCGTTTTCCAAAGCAAAATCCATCAGACCCGCAACAATGGCCGCAAATTCATCGGCGTCATAAGCCGCCTGACCGCGAGCGCCTTCGAACAAGAATTTCAATTTCCCTTTCAGAATGCTGCTTTTTATTTCTGCAACGCTCATCGGCGGGATCAGGAAATCCACCATCTTGAAAACTTCCGTATAGATTCCACCCAGGCCGTACACGATCACCGATCCGAAAATGTCGTCTTTTTTTATCCCGAGGATTATTTCCGTCTGTTTTTCCTGCATCGGCTGCGCCACCAGCTGCGCACCTGGAAAATTTTTCTGCAGCTTGTCTATGGCCGAAAGCAAAGCCCCCTTGTCTTTGATGTTGAGTATCAATGCCTGCTTGTCCGACTTGTGCAGCACCTTGTCGCTGTCGATCTTGAGAACCACTGGAAACTCCGCGACTTCCGGCACCGGCGATCCAGGCAAGATGGCATAGGCTTTCACGCAGTTTATGCCATACAGTTCCATGATTTCAGCCGCTTCAGGAAAGAGCAGTGCGCCGCGTTTCTGATCCTGCGCTTTGGCAATGATGTCGGTCACCCGCTTTTTCCGCTGCGGTGATTTTTTCCCGGCAGCAGAGGTTCCCCTTTTTCCGGAAACGCTCCATTTGTAATATTTGTCGAGCGCTTCCACGGCGCTGTCCGGATTGGCAAAATTGGGAATATTATTCTGTTTCAGATATGACACCGCACTTCCGATACGCTCACCGCCGATGAAAACGGTCGCGATCGCAGCTGTGTTGGTTTTTTTCGCCTCCACGATGACCTCTGCGATTTTCTGCACCGGTGTCTGCTCCTGCGGCGTCAGCACGCAGATAATCGAGCCTATTTCTTTTTTATTCAATAGTTCCAGGACATTTTTGTAGCGTTCTTCGCCGGCGTCGCCCAAAAGATCCACCGGATTCTGCACCGACGATTCGCCCGGCAGCTGATCGGCCAATTGTTTTTTTGTTTTTTCATCGAATTCCGCCAGCGCGATTTCCTTTCCTTTGAAGGCGTCTGTTGTGAGCACACCCGCCCCGCCCGCGTTGGTGATGACCGCCGCCGCACCGTTTCGTGGCGCATCTGCAAAGGAAATGAGACCCAACAGATTGAAAAAATCATCCAGATCGTTCGCGCGGATGATGCCCGCACTGGCAAAGGCGACATCCATGATTTCGTCGCTGCCCGCCAATGCCCCGGTATGGGAAGAAATCGCCTGCTGCGCCTTGGCGGTCTTGCCGGCTTTCAAAATGACAATCGGTTTCTTCTCGGAAACTTTCTTGGCTGCTTTCAGAAATCGCACGCCGTCCTTGATGCCCTCCAGATACATTCCGATGACTTTGGTTTCCTGGTCGTTTTCCAAATATTCCAAAAGTGCCGTTTCATCCAACTGCATCTTGTTGCCCACGGAAATGATATTGGAAAATCCCAGGTGTTCTTCCTTGGCTTTGTCCATGATTGCAACCGCCAGCGCGCCGGATTGCGAAACGAAAGCTATGTTGCCCGCAGATGGCAGTCCTCCCGCAAAGGAAGCGTTGAGTTTGAGGTTCGGCGCGATGAAACCCAGGCAGTTCGGTCCCAGGATGTTCAGTTTGTGTTTTTTGGCCAGATCAGAGAGTTCCTTCTCACGTTTGGCACCTTCCGCGCCGTTTTCCGAAAATCCGGCCGAAATGATCACGAAGTTTTTCACTGTGGCTGCTCCGTCCTTCACCACGTCAGCCACGAATTTGGCCGGCACGCAGACAATCGCCACGTCCACCGGTTTTTTGATGGCGCTGAGCGCCGCATAGCAGCGTTTCAGCTTGAGCATCTTGTAGGAAGGATTGACCAGAAAAGTTTTCCCGCCGTAGCCGAGCTTCAGGATGTTCTCGGTGACAATCGTCCCGATTTTCCCTTTTTTGTTCGAAGCGCCCACGATCGCGATCGACTGCGGAGCAAAAAGATTATCCGACATATTGTTTTAGGATTTTTATTTTTAGTTTCTTATCACAAACCTTTCTCCATTATACTTCTTTTATTTTCCTAAAGCAAAAGCCACCCTGCCTTGGCAGGGTGGCTTTTTTCCGTAAAATCAGGCTAGTTCGTCCAACGGAAAGATTTGAGAAAATCATTGAAATCATCCGCAAAAAAGCCGTATTGGTATTCACCTGTTCCGCAGACAAACACATAGTTGTTGCCGGCATGTGAAGTTATCGTTTGGGAAATCCTGGTTCTACTGTTGAGCGGATCAGTGAAAGTGAATTCGACCACATAGGCATTTTCGCCGCCAATCGTCCGGCGCTCGGCAGAAACTTCCTGGAAATCCTTGATATGCGCCGCCAGGTCGCCGATGACCGCATCATGGATTACTTTGTCCGATTTTTGGAAATTGATTCCGACCGGATTGGACCGCACGTCGCAGCCCGTCCGCTGGTCGCCTTTCAGGCGGAAACCGCCCAGATATGAATCGCCATATTTTTTCTGCTCATCGCTGTCGGCCAGGAAATAATCAGGGAATTTGAAGCTGAAATCCGGTCCGATATGGGAATATGGGCTGTATTGGACCCTGGAGATGGTCAGACGCGTCCTGAGGCCCAGTAGATGCGTGCTTGACCAAAGCATGGCGCCTTTGACCACCCCGGCCACGACGATAAGCGCCGCCAGAACCAAGACGATCTTCTTGATGTCCTTTTTCCAGCCGGCCCAATCGATGAGCGGATGCTTTGCGGCACTTTTTGATCCGGCTTCCTTTTTTTTACTTTCTTCCATATGTAGGAATTATTAGCAGCTTGTTCCGGTTACGATGCCGCCCTGGATCGTGATGGTGCAGGTATCGGTTGCCAATGGTCCCTTGACCACCGTGATGGTTTTGGCCACCCCGCTGGTGCCGTTTACCTTGACGACGCCTGTGATCGAAACATCCTTGGCATTTGAAATGTCGTTTCCGTTGGCGTTGATGTCCGCGCTCATCCTGAGCGTGTCAGCCAGGTTGAGTCCGCCGGTCGTGGTGAAATCAGTGCCGCTGTTGCCGATATTGGTGACCAAGTTGCTGTGCATATTGATATCGCCGCGCATATCCGAATTGCCAGTGATATCGAAACCGCCAGCAGTGACCATGAACCGGCTGCCGGAAATGATCGCTCCCCCGAACGATCCGTTCTTGGTGATGTTCAGATTTCCGTCGCCCGTGATGTTTCCGACCGAGGTGATGGTTCCATTTCCCGTAAGGTTGCCGCTGAGCGTCAGCACTCCCAGATTCGCATCTCCGTTTGACTGGATCTGCCAATCGGCGTCCTGCACGGAAACATTGGCGCTTGCATTTCCGATGTGCACCTGCGCCGCGTCGGTGTTGGCTGTTCCCAAGTTGATAGCTGAAGCTCCGCCAATATTGCCGGCATTTGTCAACCCGCTCAGGAAATTGACCGCATCGGCATAGATGGTTGACCATCTTGATCCGGATGTTCCCAGCGTTCCGCTTCCGGTGATGTCCCCTTCGACGTTCAGATTGGCTGTCCCTGATCCTGAATTCGAGATGAACACATCGGAATCAGCCGCGTTGTTGCCGACGTTGATGTGCATGGCGTTGCTTGTCGAAAAAATGTCTCCAGCATCGAACGTCAGTGTTCCGTTACTGAATATCGAGGCTATGATGCTTCCGGTTGTCGTGATGTCTGTCGCGCCATTGATGTCAGCCCCGGTGATCGTCCCGTCCGCGATCTTGTCGGTTGTGATCGCATTGTCAGCCACAGTCGTAGCGATGTCTGCAGTTGTCGCGTTGGTCGCGGTCGTTGCGCTGTCGGCAGTCGTAGCGTGATCGGCATTGGTCGCATTAACCGCATTGATCGTGGTCGTTGCCGTATCCGCAATCGTGGCGTGATCGGCATTGGTCGCGTTGTCAGCCAAAAGCGCATGATCGGCGTTAACCGCATTGATCGTGGTCGTTGCTGTGTCAGCGATTGTCGCATGGTCAGCATTGGTTGCATTGGTTGCCGTGTCAGCGATTGTCGCGTGATCGGCGTTGGTGGCATTATCAGCCAGAAGCGCATGGTCAGCAGTTGTGGCATTGCCGGTCAGATTTCCAAAAACATTCCCTGTCACATCGCCGGTCACGTTGCCAGTGACATCGCCGGTCAGATTCCCAAAAATACCATCCGCGAAAGTCTTGACGCCATTGATAGTCTGGTCTCCGATCGTATAAACTCCATTAGTCACAGTGGCAGCATTGCCGGTGATGTTGGCTACGATGTCTTGTGTAAAGGTGTTGATTCCGGTCAGCGTGTTGTCTACGGAAGCATAAACGCCGTCAGTCACAGTCGCCGCATTGCCGGTGATGTTGGCCACTATATCCTGAGTAAAAGTATTGATTCCGGTCAGCGTGTTGTCTACGGAAGCATAGACACCATCAGTCACAGTGGCGGCATTGCCAGTGATGTTACCCACGATATCGGAAGTGAAAGTCTTGACTCCGTTGATGATCTGGTCTCCGATCGTATAAACCCCGTTGGTAACCGTATCAGCCAGTGTCGCATGGTCAGCGTTGATTGCGTGAGTGGCATCATCAGCCAGTGTCGCATGGTCAGCGTTGATTGCGTGAGTGGCATCATCAGCCAGCAGAGCATGATCAGCGTTGGTGGCATTGTCGGCCAAAAGCGCGTGATCAGCCGTTGTCGCATTGCCCGTGACATCTCCCGTCAGATTTCCAACAAAACCGCCCGCAGCCGAAATTGTTCCGGTAGTATCGATTGAAATGTTCGGATCCAGGCTGCTGCCCGTGATCGAACCGTCCATGACCGAATTGGCCAGCGTTGCCGTGTCAGCCAATGTCGCATGATCGGCATTGGTAGCATTATCAGCCAAAAGCGCATGATCGGCGTTGGTTGCGTTGTCCGCAGTTGTCGCGTTGTCAGCCAGAAGAGCGTGATCAGCAGTCGCAGCGTTGCCGGAAATATCAACAGCATAAAGTCCCGGCGCAAGTTTTGCCGGAGTGACCGCGCTGTCAGCGATTTTTGAATTTATGATTTCGCCGTCCAGAATCTTGCTTGCAATGATCGAATTGTCAGCCAATTTGGAAGTCGTGATCGCATCGTCCAAAACCTTGGCGGTCGTCACGCTGCCGTCAGCCAGCTTCAGATCAGTGATGGCTCCGTCCTGAACTTTCACAGTCGTCACGCTGCCGTCTGCCAGATTCACATCCAAAATAGCTCCGTCTGCGATTTTTCCGGAAGTGATGGAACCATCCACGATTTTCGCGGTTGTCACTGATCCGTCAGCCAATTTGACATCTGTCACGATCCCGTCAGCCAGATCAGCGGTCTGCAGAGTGCCGTCCACGATTTTCGCGGTCGTCACGCTGTCATCCGCCAGTTTCACGGTTGTGATCGCTCCGTCTTCGATTTTTCCGGAAGTGACGCTGGCATCCAAAATCTTCACAGTCGTCACGCTGCCGTCAGCGAGTTGCGCATCCGTAACCGCCAGGTCATGGATTTTTGAAGTCGTCACGCTGCCGTCCGCCAGTTTGATATCCGTAACCGCGCCGTCTTCGATCTTATCAGTGGACACGCTGCCGTCGGCGAGCGTCGATTCGACGATCGTCCCGTCGGCGATTTTGCCAGCCGTGATCGAACCGTCCTTGATCTTTGAAGCGATCACGCTGCCGTCAGCCAGCTTGCTGGTCACGATTATGCCTTTTTTCAAATCAGAAGATTTGATCCGATTTTTCAGGTCAAGCTTCGAATAATTGATATTGGCACGCGACGCGATATCCCTGTCATGGATCCGCCTCATCACGGTAGCTCCGAAAGTAGCTCCCATATCCGTCCCCTTTTTGATAATATTAGTGAAATCAAATTGGGTCGTTCTTGCGCTTACTACAAGGGAAAACAAGCCAAAAAGCATCAAAACCACCAATGAAAACATTGTGGCTTGCATCTTTTTAGACTGTTTTTTGCTGCGAACAAGCAGTGCTGGCTGATACTTGAGCATATGGATTGAATTAAAATTAATTGATATGGACTTTCCAACATACTTATAATATGCGTTTTTGTCAAGTACTTTACGCACAGTTATCCCAAGTTTCAATTTCCCCCTGTTTTCTCAGAGAAATAAAAAAACAGGCCCTTTTTTCGGGTCTGTTTTTATTGTTTCATTTTATAGCCCTGCTTTTTTCAATTCTTCCATGATTTTTTTCTGGTCGCGCGTTGGATTCTTAGGCACATCCACGATGATGGTCACCATCTGGTCGCCTCGACTGCCGGAACGTCCGAGCTGCGGCACGCCTTTTTCCTTGATCCGGAATATCTCCCCGGATTGCGTGCCGGACGGGATTTTCATCTGCACCCGGCCTTCTATAGTCAGGACGCTGATCTTGTCTCCGAGCACCGCCTGCGAAAATGAGATGTGTTCGGTGGAAAGGATGTTGTTGCCCTTGCGTTGGAAACTGCTGTGCGCTTTTACATGCACGGTCACATAGAGATCGCCGCTGCCCGCGCCGCGCTCGCCGGCTTCACCTTGTCCTTGCATGGAAAGCGTCTGCCCATCAGAAATCCCCGCCGGAATGTCTATCTGCACTTTCTGTTGCTCCCGTACCCGTCCATCCCCGCCGCATTTGTGGCATTTTTTGGAATATGTCTTGCCGGCGCCGTTGCAAGTCGGACAAGTCACGATTTGTTCGATTGTGCCGAAAAAACTACGTACCGCCTGCCTGACCTGACCGTTGCCTTTGCAAGTCGGACAGGTTTCTTCTTTGGCGCCCGGTTCGCCGCCACTGCCACGACAAATGTCACAAGTGACCCGCCGTAAAAGAGAAACGTCGCGACGGGCGCCGGAAACCATTTCCTCAAAACTTATTTCCGCATCGATCTGGATGTCTCGACCGGATTTGCGCGAATCCTGCCGGCGTCCGCCGCCGAAGTTCCCGCCGAAAATATCAGAAAAGATATCCTCGAATCCTTCGAAGCCCTGCCCGCTAGCTCCCTGCTGGAATCCGGAAAAATCGAAGCCCTCGAATCCGCCGAAACCGCCTGCCTGCGGACCGCCTTGATCAAAGGTGCGGCCATATTGGTCATATTGCTGGCGTTTGCTTTTGTCGGAAAGCGTCTGATACGCTTCGTTGATCTCTTTGAATTTGTCGGAATTGCCGCCGCTTTTGTCCGGATGATGCTTGTGCGCCAGCTTCCTATACGCCTTCTTGATATCATCATCAGAAGAGTTCTTGTCGACGCCCAGAGTATCGTAGTAATTTTTTGCCATAGAATATGAAATGGATTACTGATATATATTACAATCAAATAAAAAAATTAGCAATCCCTTGCGGCGAGTGCTAATTTGCCCTGATTCAGGCGGGTTTTAGGCGATCATTTCCCGCTCTACCGTGATTGTTTTTATCTGGACCACGCCGAAGCGCACCATCAGTTTGAAAACGAGGATGATCAGGACGAACCACAGCAAGCTCAGCAGCGACCCCAGCGGCAAAATCGTCAGAAACAAAATAGCCGCCAGGATATATGAATACGCCGAGGAGTGGGAATCCCCGTTTATCCGAGGTTGGAAATAGTCATTGATCTTCTTGTTGATAAGCCCGGCAAAAACATCCGCCACTTTTTCGCTGCCATTTATGTCTTGCCCGACCATCTGCGACAATTGCTTATGTCCCTCATCCAAAATAAGCTCTTTATTTTTTTGTAAAAGTTGCGTCTGAGAATCAGCTATCTGCTGCAATACTTGCTGTTTTAAAACTTCTCTTTGATCAGCTGGCAGATTGGCCGGAATTTGCCGGTCAATCATGTCATTGCTTAGGGACATGACTGCATCGCTTTTCCCTTGTTGAGATTCCAAAATAAACTGGTCAACCGTCAAACCTTCTTTTTGGATTGTCTTAAAATTCGGATTTATCATGCCCAGAATCGGCTCGACCAATCTGGTCGAGATGGAACTAAGATCAAATCTCGGAATGACTTTTTGTCCGTTGGCGCTATTGATTATAAAAAAATATTGGCTGGAAATGATGATCGCCAAGGCGAAAACTATCCTAACTTTACCTGTATAGAGCGATTTCCACAAGCTTATTTTTATATTCAGATCCAGATCTTTCCGGATGTGCCTGAGCCCCGAAAGCATCAGCAGTGTGCAAAAAATCGAGATTGCCAGATGCCACAGTGAAAAGGCGAAAATAAGGCTCAGCAAGAAAGCAGCTGCAGCCACCAGCTCGACCGCTATGATGCTATCAACCAGAATCGTCATCAAGCACAGCATCATGACAAACAAAGAAAACCACAGGATCGGCGCCACCCATTCATTTGCCTCGGGAAATTTGGTTGCTTGAAAAACGGAAAACCAAGAAAAAAAACCGCTAGTCAAAGTCAGTCCGAATAAGACGTATTTCAAAATATTGTGTTTTGTCATTTTTGTATTATACCACATTTATGTTTCAAATAAAAAAAGGCATTCCGATTTCGGAATGCCTTGTGACAATTTTTGTCTTTCTATTGGGTTGATTCAGTGTTTCTCGCGAAAACGTGAACCACAACCAGTTCATCATGAGACATCTTGACCTGCTGCTGATCTGTAGGATACTTACTGAAATCTCCGGAATCTATGACACACTCCCATGAGTGGGCCAGAACAAACCAATCCTTATCAGGATTCGCCAAAAAAAACTTCTTCACGAAGGGTTCGGCCAAATCCTTAGCTATGTTCAGCAGCTCATTTTTTCTGTAATCCTCAAGATTGCGAAAATCCTCGACACTGAGTCCAAAAGGGTTTGCTTCCTGAAGCTTGGCCTCTGCTCTTGAAGCTGATTTTGTATTGATCATTGAGCTCACCCCTTTCCTTTGCCTTTAATAAAGGCTGGATTTTTAAGTTGCAAGGTTACCTATGTCTGATTGAGTCTTACTCCTAAATCCCCTGCCTGTCAAAGCAAATCTGATTGTTATATAAAAAATGACATTCTCATATTCTCGAGAATATGAGAATGTTGTTATGTAGAATGCTTGCCTCGGCGAAGTTTCAACGAAGACGGGTTACGTAGCAACATCAAATTATTGACTAACTGCAATGTGTTTGCTAGGCTGATTCAAATCATATCAATCTTGATATGGTATTCCAAAAAAGGAGGAATAATACCCATGTCGACTAGTACATTGCCAGAAGAAAAATACGCCCATCTCAAGGCGGCGTATCCTGCGGATTGGTTCCCGTTTTTTTTCGAGGGACAGGAACTGAACTTTGCAGGACAGTTGGCACTGCAACGTCTCAAAGCGGTGAACATACTGGCGGCAAGCACTTTCATTTTCGATCCGGACAAAGAAACCGTATCGCTCATTATCCCTTCCGCCCACTTGATGGATATTTCCAGTGAGGCCGGAAAAGAATCCGTGGAAACAGCGATCTCCGGCTGCATGCTGAATGAATTCGGCATCAAAGATATGCCGGTACGCCTGACCACATTATCCTCACCTGCCAACGTCGCCGCACAATGCGAATAGCAGACAGCTCTGCGCTAAAACCTTAAAAATAAGGCAAAGCGCGGGGCTCTTTTTTTATTGTTGAACGAAGCGAGTGAAATGGAAATTTGTTTACATTTCCGAGCGAGTGATGACAACAAAGCGGTTAATACCGATTTATTTTGTAATCCTTATGACATTCTCATATTCTCGAGAATATGAGAATGTTGCTACCTAATTCGTATTGATCATTTACATTCCGGCTTTCTGCAGAATGTGAGAATGTTGCTACGTAGCATGTTACGTAGCAACGATGTCTAAAAATTCTTCGGTTATAATATTCAGAAAAAATTTATTGTTTCTATTGTTTCTTTAGATACATAACAGAAACAAAAACCGCAGGTATTGTAAAAATTAAATTTATTATGCCACTCC
Source organism: Minisyncoccia bacterium (assembly GCA_041494985.1). Taxonomy (GTDB): domain Bacteria; phylum Patescibacteriota; class Minisyncoccia; order Moranbacterales; family GWC2-37-73; genus JBGQBV01. The sequence goes on along the minus strand of JBGQBV010000011.1, from coordinate 351 downwards.
CAACACTAACTTCAAAAAATCCTATCGCATAAGGTATTGAATACACTATCAACAACGCAGCAACTACTTGAGCCAAATTTTTCATAATATATTTTTAATAAATAACTCAATTAAAACTACCATGATCAAATTCAAGACCATAAATTTATCAACCAAAAACTTTCTTTTATTTTCCAACTGCTCTAAATCATATTCCAATGGTTTTCTATCTCTAGCAGTTCTTCCGTCTATGACAAACTGAGCTACTGGCTCGCAATTATCATAATAAACATTGTAAATATCTCTCTTTTTCTCTATTATTTGTTTTTCGTAATATCTAATCCAGAGCCAGTAACTAATTATGACAGACAT
>JBGQBV010000010.1:0-15185 GCA_041494985.1 Minisyncoccia bacterium | reverse complement strand
GGAAGGCGGGATAATCTACTGTCCAAATGTCGTGGTGCCGCAGCAGGTATATTACACCGCCCCACCGATGTACATTGGATATCCAGGTATGTTCTGGTGGAACGGATCATGGAATGGACAAATAGGAATATTCATCCATGGGCAGGATGGACACAATCGTTTCCATCCCCATCAGAACCAACAAATCCAAAGACGCGGCAGATAAAAGAAAGGATGACGCCATGAAAAAAATATTTGGTATTGCCATTATTGCAATCGCGATCCTCACGCTCGGCAGCAACGCTTTCGCCGGCCACAGAGGCAGGGGCGGCACAGAATGGGGTGCTGGAGTAACAGTGAGTCCCGACGGAGGCGTCGGACTTGCAATCGGAATCGGATCCAGACACAGCGGCGCCGGCAATGTCTGGGGTGGCGGTGGCTATCCTATGCTTGCACAGCCACGGCTTCAGATGCCCATGCCCCAATTTCCCAGAGGTGCCTACTTCCCGCAGGGAGCATTCTTCCCCAACGGAGCGTGCTTCTCGGATATGTACACTATGCAGTGCGTACCGCCCGGAACACAGTTCGCTCCGGGAACGTAGTTCATCTAGGCGGACTTAAACAGCGACTTTGACAATAACTTGTCAGGGTCGCTTTTTTTATGCAAAGGAACCGTTGAAAGCGTATGCTTTCAATCAGATAGGGGCGGAAAAAGAAAGGTGGAAAAGCATTTCATGGAGAAAAGAAAAGTGGAATCGTAATCTCTTTACTCTTTCCTCTTTTAGCCTTAAGCTTTCCATATGCTGCAAAACGAATTTATCACCGCCTCTTCTATCCAAACCAAGAAACTGGGTGCCCTGCTGGCCCAGGAGCTTCGCGGCGGCGAAATCCTCTGCCTTTCCGGCGAGCTGGGCGCCGGCAAGACGACCTTCACCCAAGGGTTGCTCCAAGGACTGAGAATCAAAGGACCACATACCAGCCCGACCTTCAACATCCTCAAGGAATACAAACGCACCGCCGCCAAGAAGAAACTGGCGACCGTTTTCCATATCGACGCCTACCGCATCGCGGCTAAGGATCTGCTTGAGCTCGGTTGGCGGGATTTCGCCGGAAAACCTGATTCCATCGTCATTCTGGAGTGGGCCGAGCGGGTCCAAAAAGTAATCCCACCTCCGCCAGCTGGCGGAGCGCTCTGGATTTCCTTCGAATGGATCAGCGACAAGGAAAGGAAAATCACATTGTCCGGCAAAAAAGATCACTAACCCAATTGGTGATTTTTTTATTTCATGTTTGTATTATTCATATCTCGCGGTATACTTGAATATATGGATAAAAAGCCGAAAAAACTCATCCTGATCGACGGCAACGCGATCATCCATCGCGCCTATCACGCCCTGCCGCCGCTCTCGACCAAGACCGGCGAACTGGTCAACGCGGTCTATGGCTTTTCTTCGACGCTGCTCAGCGTCATCGAACAGTTCCAGCCAGACTACGTGGTCACCTCATTCGATCTGGCCGGACCGACTTTCCGTCACGAAAAATTCACCGAATACAAAGCCAACCGGGCGAAAGCCGACGACGCGCTCTATGCGCAAATCCCCCGCGTAAAAGAAGTCGTGGCGGCCTTCAACATCCCCATCTATGAAAAAGCGGGTTTCGAAGCGGATGACATCATCGGAACAGTCGCGGCGCAAGCCAAAAAAGAGAATGGGCCGATCGAAACGATCATTGTGACCGGCGATATGGACGCCATGCAGCTGGTGGACGGTTCCACCAAGGTCTACACCATGAAACGGGGCCTCAGCGATTCGATCATCTATGACGAAGCCAAGGTGGTTGAGCGCTACGGACTCAAGCCATCACAGCTGATCGACTACAAGGGCCTGCGCGGCGACCCATCTGACAACATCCCCGGCGTGAAAGGCGTCGGCGAAAAGACCGCTGTGACGCTACTGCAGAAATATCAGGATATCGACGGGGTCTACCGACACATCGCTGAGATCAAAGGCGCGATCAAGGACAAGCTGGAACGCGACAAGGCCAACGCCATCCTCAGCAAGGACTTGGCCACGATCCGCCTGGATGCGCCGGTGACATTGGAATTGGAAAAAGCGCAGCTCCATGATTTCGACCGTGACAGAATCGTCAGCCTTTTCAAGGAACTCAATTTTTTCAGCCTGATCAAAAGATTGCCGCAAAGCGATGCCGCCGAAGAAACCGACCAGAAAAAAACGGCTGGCGTCGCAGATTTCAAATATGCTCTGGCGGATGAACAAAATGCCGCAGCTTTGATTTCCGAATTCGCGGCCGCCGAGGAACTGGCGCTGGCTTTGGAAACGAAAGAAGAACAGCTCGCCGGCATCGCCGTCTCCTGGAAGACGGGGCGCGTCACTTTTTTCCCGGCCTCGGAAAAAAACCTGCAGCTGTTGAAACCGCTGCTGGAAAATCCAGCCATCAAAAAAGTCGGCTACGACCTGAAAGCGATTTTCAAACAGCTGCATAGAGCCTCCGTGTCGCTGCGCGGAATAAGTTTTGACGCGCTGATTGCCGCCTATGTCCTCAACCCCGGTGAAAAGATCACTCTGGAGAAACTGGTCTTGTCGGAACTGGGCGAAGAAATAAGTTTTGCAAAAAAGACCAAAGGCCAGCTGTCCTTGGTCGCTGACGAAAAGGCGGAAGATGAACTGGAAACAGCGCAGAGCGTCTGCCAGCAAGCCGACTATGCACTGAAACTCAAACCAGTTTTGGAAAAAAACATTCTAAGAATCAGCGAGCAGCAGAAAAAAGCTGCCCGCACCGACGGCACGCTGGCAACCGTTTTTGCCGACATCGAGATGCCGCTGGTGGAAATCCTGGGGAAAATGGAACTGGCCGGCATCGAACTGAACACGATAATCTTTGCGGGCATCTCTGAAAAAATAACCGGCACGCTCAAAAATCTGGAAAAATCCATCTATGACCTGGCCGGCCAGGATTTCAACATCAATTCGCCCTCACAGCTTTCCGAAATCCTTTTCAATGTGCTCAAACTCCCGACCGCCGACATCAAGAAAACCAAGACCAAGCTGTCCACCGCGGCAGCCGAATTGGAAAAATTGCGGAGCGTGCACAAGATCATCCCCAAGATTGAAGAATACCGGGAGCTTTTCAAACTGAAGACCACCTATCTGGACTCCATTCCCAAACTCGTCGACGCCGATTCCCGCTTGCACACGACCTTCAATCAGGCGGTCGCCGCCACCGGACGGCTGTCTTCGACTGATCCTAATCTGCAAAACATCCCCATCCGCACCGCTTTAGGACAGCTCCTGCGCACCGCTTTCGTAGCCGGCGGCGGCTACAAGCTGATCAGCGCAGACTATTCGCAGATCGATCTCCGCGCCGTCGCCCACGTGAGCAACGACCAGAAGCTAATCGAGGCTTTCCATCGCGGCGACGACATCCACCGCCTGACCGCCGCCGAAGTGAACAAGGTCACGCCTTCCCAGGTCACCGAAACGATGCGCTCCAGCGCCAAGGCCTTGAACTTCGGCGTCATCTATGGCATGGGCGCCTACGGCTTCTCCCAGTCCGCTGGCATTTCGCGGGATGACGCCCAGCGATTCATCGACACCTACATGGACAAGTTTTCCGGCGTGGCCGAATATATGAAAGAAACCCGGCAGTTCGCGCGCAAAAATGGATATGTGGAAACGCTGTTGGGCCGCCGCCGCAACATCGCCGAAATCAATTCCCCGAACATGCAGGTGGCCAACGGCGCCGAGCGCATGGCCATCAACATGCCGATCCAGGGACTTTCAGCCGACATCGTGAAACTGGCCATGGTCAAAGTCGCTGAATTTTATAAAGATAACAAGGATGTCAGGATGTTGCTCCAGATCCACGACGAAATAATCTTGGAAGTGAAAGAAGATGTCGCTGACCAAACGGCGGCGAAAGTGAAGGAGCTTTTGGAAACTGTCTACGCCCTGCGCGTTCCCCTGGTTGCCAACGTCAAAGTCGGCAACAACTGGGGAGAAATCTGACCCTATGCCCGAACTGCCTGAAGTGCAGACAATCGTCAACGATTTGAACACCAAGATCAAAGGTGACACCATCACCGCTTTTTGGAGTGACTGGCCCAAAGCCATCAAGGGCAAAACCCTGGCCGCCTTCCAAAAAGAAATTGTGGGACGGAAGATCCTCAGCGCCCGGCGGATCGGCAAGAACATTTTTATCGATCTTTCCGGCGGAAAAACATTGTATATTCATTTAAAAATGACTGGCCATCTGCTGATAAAAGAAAAAAATAAATCCAGCAAATTTTTTGCAGACAAGGTCAACAGTTACATCCATCACATCTGGTATTTAGGAAAAAACAAGACTATGGAATTTTCCGATGTCCGCAAATTCGCCAAAATCGTTTTGGACAGCACGGGGAAAATCGCCGAACTCAAAGAAATCAAAAAACTGGGCGTCGATGCCATGAGTCCGGAATTTACTTTTAAAAAGTTTGCGGAAATTTTGGACAAACGCCAGAATAGCCCGATTGGCATAGTTCTGATGCAGCAGGAGCTGATTTCCGGCATCGGCAACATCTATCGCAGTGAAATTTTATTCGCCGCCGGCGTACTACCTCAGAGAAAAGCGACTGATCTGAGCTTGGCCGAGAGGAAAAAAATATACCAAAACATCGGAAAAGTCCTGCAGAAAGCCATGAAGCTGCGCGGGACATCCGACAGCGATTATCGCGACACCGCCGGCGCGCCGGGCGGTTTTCAAAAAGTCATGAAAGTCTACCGCAAAACTGGAAAAAAATGCCCCGGGTGTGGTACAATGATCAAGCGAGCAACTATAGGACAAAGAAGCGTTTTCTATTGTGAAAAGTGCCAAAAATAAGAAAATTGCTTAAAAATTTCATTGAGCATTGTATAGCATATAATCATTAGCCAAATATAAAATGAACAAAAAACAAGCAGGCATCCTAGTACTGGTGGCCGCACTCGTAGTAGGCGGAGTTTTTTACTTTAACAGCAAGAAGGCTGCCAGGAATGGCAAGCAGATCCAGATAAACAATACGCCTGTGTCCACCGAACCGGCCAACCCGTCTGATGTCAGCCCAATTTCAGGTTTGGCTTGCGCCGACTGGAACCGCAGACCGTTTGCCGTCATGCAGCCAGCCGACTTGTCGGCTCGGCCAGCCGCCGGCTTTTCAGATGCAGACATGGTTTTTGAAATGCCCGTCATCACTGATTCCATCACCCGCCTGATGGCCGTCTATGTCTGCGGCAATCCGGACGACGTCGGCTCGATGCGCAGCGCCCGCCATGACTACATCGCCCTGGCCAAGGGTCTGGATGCGATCTTCGTCCACTGGGGCGGTTCCCACTATGCTATCGACAAGCTGAACGAAGGCGTGATTGACGATCTGAATTGCAACAACGACGGCGGCAGATCGGCCGGAAAGTATTGTTACCGCAAACCGCAGACCGGCACGATGAAGGGCGACGACACCGGCTATGCCAAATTCGCGCAGCTGCTGCAAGCCTCCAAGGATTTCGGCTACCGCCTGACGAATCAGTTTGTCGGCTATCCGCATCAGGCCGAAGCTGCGCTCGACCAACGCCCGACCGGCGGACATCTCCGGATCGCCTATCCTAAACCGTTCGATGTCACCTATGACTATGACAAGGCTAGCAACACCTATCTGCGCACCTGGGGCGGAGTGGCTGACACCGACCGCAACAACGGAACGCGCATCGCTCCGAAAAATGTCGTCGTGATGATTGCGGATTCCAGCCAGCTGATCGAGGGCTTGCAATACAACAACGTGCAGATCGGCGACCCATGGTATGACACCACGGATTCCGGCACGATGACCTATTACATGAACGGCCAGCAATACACCGGAACCTGGAAAAAAGACAAATCGAGCCTGGACAGCAAATTGTTCTTCTACGACCAATCAGGCAAGGAAGTGCAATTCGTGCCGGGACAAATCTGGGTCAATGTGGCCCAACCAGGACAGAATGTCCGTTGGTCAACGGGAACCGACGCGACAACTGCAGGAAATTAAATCTATGTTCATCTTTCTTTATGGCGCTGACACTTTCCGGTCTACCGAGAAACTGAGCGCCATGAAAAACAAATATCTGGAAAAGAACAGCTCAGGCACTGACCTGAGCGTTCTTGACTATGAGAACACGGCAGCAGCCAAGAATCTTTCCGGCGTCTTGTCGAGGCGCGGCCTTTTTTCCTCCAAACAATTGGTGGTCGTGAAAAACAGCCTGCTCAAGGGCACGCTCGACCAACAGAAAGAAATCCTCGCCTTCCTCAAAGCCAACGACGCCTTGGAAAGCGATGCGGATTCCATCATCATCTTTTTCGAAGCCGGCAGCCCCAAGAAAAATTTGTCATTATACAAATATCTCTTGGAACATTCCAAAAAACAGGAGTTTGCGCCGCTGGATGGGGCGCACCTGACCAACTGGGCGCTCGCCTACGCCAAGAATCTGGCCCCTGACGCCTCTTTTTCCCGCAGTGCGCTCAATCTGCTCTTGGCTGCCACCGGCAACGACCTGCACGTGCTTAGCAGCGAAATCGCCAAACTGGTGAACTACCGAGACGCCGAAATGATCAACGAAGAAGACGTGGCTCTCTTGGTCAAATCCAAAGTGGATTCCACGATGTTTGAAACCATCGAAGCGCTTGCCAGCGGCAACAAAAAAAAGGCGCTCGCCCTTTTTCATGAGCAGATTGCCAAAGGTGAAGATGTTTTCTACATCCTTTCGATGTATACCTACCAGATCCGCACGCTGCTCAAGATCGGCGACTTCTATTGGCAAGGTTTGACCAGCGCGCCGCAGATCGCGCAGGCTTCCGGCCTTCATCCCTACGTCGTCCAAAAATCCCTCTCCCAAATCCGGAGTCTCAGCGAAGAAAAAACCAAACAGATGCTGCGCGACCTTTCCCAAATCGATCTCAACGCCAAGACCGGCCAAGTCGATCCCCTGCTGGCCTTGGACACTTTTATCGTTTCTTTATAGAATACTCAGAATATTTTTATTAAAAAAGACTCGCTCGTTGTTTCGAGAGAGTCAAAAGAAAACATGTTTTGTGACTATTCCACACTTGGATCTATCACAAATTTTGGCAATGCATCTTTCCGGATCATCGCCTCTGCGGTTACCCCTATTTTAGGGTCAATCACGGTTATGGTTATGTGCTCACGCGATGCATTTTCAAAAACAACTTTGCGAGAATCATTGGATTTTTCGTCCCCATATAAACAGTTATACGGAACTACTACTTTTTCATACATATCCCCTCCTTATAGGATAATTTTAGAAACGATATCAATAGCAGTTTAGCTAAAGGAAGAAAAATGTCAATAATGAACAAAAAAACACCCCACTTATCGGGGTGTTTTAAAATTCGCGTAATTTACTTTTTCAGCGCCAGTTTCTTGACCATGGCGTTCAGCCGTGATTTCTTGCGAGCCGCGGTGTTCTTCTTGATGGTCTTCTTCTGAACCGCCTTGTCGATAGCCTTGATGGCCGCCTTGAGCGCTTCCTGCGCTTCTTTGACCTGGCCGGCCACTATCGATTCCTTGGTTTTCTTGACGGTGCTTTTAAGCACGCCTTTCACGATCCGATTTTTCACAGTTTTGCGTTCGGTCACGCGCATGTATTTTTTGGCAGATTTTTTGATTGGCACGTCTGTATTTTGAACTTACTTCTTTCTGAGAGCATTAGAAAAAGGTCAGTTCGCTAAAATTATTTATTACTAGTTCCTTATATTATTAACATATCTTTGTTGCCTTGGCAAGTCCAGGCGTTTACAAAGCAAAATCCCGCAAATGCGGGATTTTGTTTCTATCTTTGGAATATATTGAAAAAAATATATTTTTGACAGAACTGAAAATATACGTAATCGTCTACTTAACAGCCTCTTTCAAAGCCTTGCCAGCGGTGAATTTTGGAACGGTCATTGCTGGAATCTGTATTTTGGCCTTTGTCTGAGGGTTTATTCCTTCGCGAGCAGCCCGGTTGGAAACTTTGAATGTTCCAAATCCGGTCAAAGTGACTTTGTTGCCTGCTTTGATTTCGAAGGTGATTTTTTCTTCCAGAGCTTCGATAACTCCTTCAACTGCCTTTTTTGAAAGCTCGGTTTTAGCTGCAATCGCATCTACGAGAGCATCTCTGTTTATGTTTGCCATAATTTTCACCTGCCTTTCTAGTTTATGGTTTTCGTGTAACTTTTCCTATTATACTCTTTTTCGCTCAAATAAGGCAAATGTGTTATGCACAGCCGAAAAAATTCTAATATCTAATGTCTAAATTCTAAACAAATTCTAATTTTCAAAATTCTAAATTCGAAACGGTTTTGAATTTTTATTATTTGGATTTTGATATTATTTAGGATTTAGGATTTTGTGCTTAGGATTTTTATGCAGCTAGCGGGCGTACTCCACGCTCCTCGTTTCCCTAAGTACATTTACCTTTATTTCTCCCGGATATTTCAAATCCTGCTCGATTTTGTCAGCGATTTCCCGCGCCAATTTCAGCGCGCCCAGATCATCGATCTGTTCCGGCTTGACGAAGACGCGGATTTCCCGACCAGCCTGGATGGCATAGGTTTTTTCCACGCCTGGAAAGGAATTGGCTGTCGCTTCCAGCTCTTCCAGCCTTTTCAGGTATTTTTCCAAGGTGTCTTTGCGTGCGCCGGGACGGCTGGCAGAAATGGCGTCCGCGGCGGCGATGATGAACGACTCGGGCGTTTCGAAAGGATAATCCTCATGGTGGGATTTGATCGCATCGATCACTTCTTTCGGCATGTTGAATTTTTCCATGATCTTCATGCCGATTTCCACGTGCGTGCCCTGAATTTCATGGTCCACCGCCTTGCCGATGTCATGCAAAAGTCCGGCTTTCTTGGCCACCGCCACGTCCGCGCCCAGTTCCGCTGCTAAAGCGCCGGATAAGTGCGCGACTTCCAAAGAATGCAGCAGCACGTTCTGGCCGAAACTGGTGCGATAGCGCAAGCGGCCGAGCAGATAGACCAGCTTCGGATCCAGTCCTGCGATGCCCAGATCATACGTCGCGGCTTCGCCGGCTTCCCGGATCTTGTTGTCGATTTCTTTTTTGGCGAATTCAAAAGCCTCTTCGATGCGCGTCGGATGGATGCGGCCGTCACCGATCAGTTTTTCCAGCGTGATGCGCGCGATTTCCCGGCGCACCGGATCAAATCCGGAAATGACCACTGCTTCCGGCGTGTCATCCACGATGATTTCCACGCCGGTCAGTTTTTCCAGCGCCTTGATATTGCGGCCTTCGCGTCCGATGATCCGTCCTTTGACTTCGTCCGATGGGATCGCCACCGTGGAAGTCACGACTTCCGCCGCATGCGAGCCGGCATATTTCTGGATGATGCTGGTCATGAGCGTCTTGGCCCGCTTTTCGATATCTTCCTTGCCTTCCTTTTCGATCTTAGAGATGTGCTTGGCGATCACGTCGCGATATTCCTCTTCGGTCAGCTGCAGCAAGATGGCTTTCGCCTGCTCTTTGGAAAGTCCGGCGATCTTTTCCAGCCGTTCCAGTTCTTTCTTTCTGGCATCCTCGGATTCCTGCCGGATCTTCCGCACTTCCTCCGCTTTCTGCTCCAACATTTTCTGACTGCGGTCCAATTCGCTGGTTTTCTGCTCAATTGTCAGTTCCCGCTTCTCCAGACGCTGTTCGGTCCTTAAAATCTGATCTTCACGCTCTTTTTCCTGCTTTTTGGCTTCTTCCAAAATTTCCACCGCCTTATTTTTCGCGTTCAAAACCGTCTCCTGAGATTTTTTCTCGGAGTCTTCCAGCATCTTTTCAATTTTTCCTTCCGCGCTATCAAGCCGCTTGCGTGCCAGGGATTTCCTGACGATGTAGCCCAAAGAAAAACCCAAAACGAGCCCGGCGAGAACAAAAATGCCTGAATTCATACATTTTTATTCGTTTCAAAAGATATGCTGCGCACACTGAAAGCCAGCGCCTGAGCGCCTTATTCCAGAGAAGTATACTGTCTGATTTGCGATGTAAACATGTTTCAATGATGTTACAAAATGTGCTGCAGAAAGCCGAATATGCATAGCCTATCCAATTGAACCGATCAAATATTACTTTATTAAACTCTATATACAATGATACACCAAAGCGGGTCTTTTGTCAAAATGATTTTAAAATGTTAACATTGGCCTTAGCAGGACTCAAATCCCTGAAAGATAACTTCTAAATTTTCCACTATTATGTATAAACCGGTCGTACTCGTCGTGCTCGACGGATGGGGCATCAGCAACAACAGCAAGGGCAATGTCCTTAAGGAAACGGAGCTGCCCACCATCGAAAAACTCGACAACAACTACCCGATGACGACCCTGCAAGCCTCGGGCATTTCCGTCGGCCTGTTTTGGGGCGAATCCGGCAACAGCGAAGTCGGCCACATGGCTTTGGGCGCCGGCACGATCGTCTATCAGAACTTGCCGCGCATCACCCTCTCCATCCAGGACCGCAGCTTTTTTGCCAACGACACATTGTCGAAAGTCATGGAGGGCGCCAAGGCAAAGGGCTCGGCGCTGCACCTTATGGGTCTGGTCGGGCAAGGCAGCGTGCATTCCTATATGGAACATCTTTTTGCCATCATGGAAATGGCCAAGGAAAAGGGCCTGACTGACGTTTTCATCCATGCCTTCACCGACGGCCGCGACTCACCGCAGACTTCCGGGACCAAAACGATCCAGAATCTGCAAGACCATATCAAATCCCTGGGCATCGGCAAGATCGCCTCGCTTTGCGGACGCAATTGGGCGCTGGACCGGAACAACAACTGGGACCGCGTGGAAAAAGCCTACCGCCTGATGACCGAAGGCAAAGGCGACCAGGTTACGGACCCGATCCAATGTTTGAAAGATTCCTACGCCAAGGAAATCACCGACGAATACATCGAGCCTTCCGTGATGATGGAAAACGGGGCACCGGTGGCGATCGTCAAGGACGGCGACGCGATCATCTTCTTCAACTTCCGTGAAGATCGGGCACGAGAACTGACCAAAGCATTCACGGTGCCGGAATTCGAAGGCTTCAAGCGCAACCTTTTGCAAGTGGATTTCGTAACGCTCGTGGAATATGAAAAGAATCTCCCGGTAAAGATCGCTTTCCCGCCTATCATCATCGAGGGCGGCCTGGGCGAAATCCTGAGCAAGAACAAGCTCAAGCAGCTGCGCATCGCCGAAACGGAAAAATACGCCCACGTCACCTATTTCTTCAATGGCGGCAAAGAGGATCCCTGGCCGAATGAGGACCGGGTCCTGGTTCCCTCACCGGCCGTTTCGCGATTTGATGAAGCGCCGGAAATGAGCGCCTCGCTGATCACGGAAAAACTGCTCGCCGTCATCGAGCAAGGGACTTATGATTTCATCCTGGTCAACTATGCCAACGCTGATATGGTCGGACACACCGGCAACGAAAAAGCCTGCGCGATCGCGGTCCAAGCCGTGGATAAGAACCTTTCCCGGCTGATTCCGGCAGTCTTGAAAAAAGGCGGCTGTCTGCTGATCACCGCCGACCACGGCAATGTCGAGGAAATCAAGAACTACCACACCGGCGAAGTGAACACGGAGCATTCGTCCAACCCGGTGCCGCTGTGGTTCGTCACAAATGACAATCACCGCCAGAAAAGATCCGAGGAGATCGTCAGACAGCAGAGCGAAGTGGGCGGACTGCTCAGCGACCTCGCGCCGACAATCTTGGAAATATTGGATATCCAGAAACCGCAGGCCATGAACGGCGAAAGCCTGCTGACGATGCTGAAATAACCGAGGATTTTTATCTTTTGCCAAACAAAAACTCAGCCACGCAGGCTGAGTTTTTTCATATGCAGCTGTCTGATTTTAAAACTACTTGGAGATCATCTTGTCAACGATTCCATATTCCACCGCTTCCTGGGCATCCATGAAATAATCACGGTCAGTGTCTTTCTCCACCTTGGTCAGCTTTTGGCCGGTATGCTTGGCCAGGATCTTGTTGAGAGCGTCCTTGGTTTTCAAGATGTGCCGCGCATGGATGTCGACATCCGACGCCTGGCCCGAAGCGCCGCCCATTACCTGATGGATCAAGACTTCGGCGTTCGGCAGGACGAAGCGCTTGCCTTTCTTGCCGGCCGCGAGCAGCAACGCCGCGCCTGAAGCCGCCATACCGACGCAGATGGTCGAAACGTCCGGCCGGACATATTGCATGGTGTCATAGATCGCCAAGGCGCTCGAAACCACGCCGCCGGGCGAATTGATGTACATCTTGATGTCCTCCTTGGGGTTCTGCTGCTCCAGAAAAAGCAGCTGGGCGATGACCGCATTGGCCACGCCATCGTTGATTTCCGTGCCCAGAAAGATGATCCGGTCCTTGAGCAGGCGTGAATAAATATCATACGCCCGTTCGCCGTAGTTGGTTTTTTCGATGACCGTCGGGATCAGATATTGATTTTGCATACAATTATTTCAAAATCCTAATATCTAAGCACCAAATCCTAAATAATTTCAAAATTCAAATTTTCTAAATCCTAAACCTTTGTTTTTAATTTATGATTTTGATATTGGGATTTGTTTAGGATTTAGATATTGGGATTTAGGATTTATGAAATTATATCTTTTCCAGCATTTCCAGCACCTTCTCATTCCTCATCATACCCTTGACATAGTTATACAATTTGGCCAGATCGATATTCTTTTCGACATCTTTGATTTTTTTGTACTGCGCCAAGGTCTTGTTCATCTCCGCCTCGACTTCTTCGCTGGGCACATCGATTTCTTTCTCTTTGGCGACTTCCTCCAGCGCCAAAGCCGCCTTCACGCGTTTGATCGCCTGCGGCTCCCATTCTTTTTCCAATTCTTCAGTCGTCTTGCCCAAATTGGAAAGATAGTTATCGAAAGTCATATTCATGCCCTGCAGCTGCATCTCGAATTCGTTGATCATCTTGTGCAGTTCTTCATGGATCAGCACTTCGGGCAGTTCGACTTGGATCGCTGCAACCAAGGCGTCAATAAGCTCGCCGCGTCTTTTTTCTTTCAAAGTATGCTTTTTTTCTTCCGCCATGCCTTCCGCCACGCTCTTACGCATCTCCGCCAGATCCTTGAATTTTCCGAGCGAGCGGGCGAATTCATCAGACACCTCCGGTGATTTTCTTTCCTGCACCTCATTCACTGTGACCGTGAATTGCGCTGGGACTCCCGCCAAATTCTTGGCATGATAATCTTTCGGGAAAGTCAGCTCAAAATCCTTGATGTCGCCGGCTTTCATCCCGATTACTTGTTCCTCAAATCCCGGAATGAAAACTCCGCGGCCGAGAATCAACGGATGATTCCTGCTGGAACCGCCCTCGATCGGCACACCGGATTGTTTCACCTCAAAATCCAAAATGACATTGTCTCCATCTTTGGCTTCACGCTCAACCTTGAGATGCTGCACGCGATTTTTGGCAATCGCTTCGATTTCTTTGGTTATTTCTTCCTCGGAAATTTCTTCTTTTTTCTTTGCATAATTCTTGTTGATTTTTTCCATTGCGCTTTTCCATGGTTTGAGAGTCGCTGTCGGAACGACTGCGCTCACGACTTTGTATTCGAACGCATTGCCTTCGGCCAATTTCAAAAGCTCGGCCTTCGGCGATCCGATCACGTCCAGTTTCTTTTCCGTCACCACTTGCGGATAGGTGCCCTGGATCGCGCGCTGAGCGGCCGCTTCCAGCAGAGCGCCTTGGCCGACTTTCTGTTCAACCATGTTCCGCGGAGCTTTGCCGGCGCGAAAACCCTGGATTTTTATTTCCTTAGAGAAATCACCTACCGCCTGGTCGATGAATTTTTTCCATTCTTCCCACGGAACCGAGACGGTGATTTCCACTTCTGACTCCGGGAGTTTCTTGATTTCTGATGTAACCATAATATTTTATAGAACTCTAAGGTCTAAAGTCTAAATACTAAATTAAGTCTGAAATAAAAAGCCTGAACTTTATACTTTAGATTTCAATTAGTCTTTAGAAATTAGTCTTTAGACTTTGGTAACTAAATGATGAATCCGGCAATCAGCAGCGCCACGATGTTCATGATCTTGATCATCGGATTGATCGCTGGTCCGGCCGTGTCCTTGTATGGGTCTCCGACCGTGTCGCCGGTGACTGCCGCCTGATGAGCGAACGAGCCTTTGCCGCCGTAGTTGCCTTCTTCGATGTATTTCTTGGCATTATCCCACGCGCCGCCGCCGGATGTCATGGAAAGAGCCACGAAGATGCCAGTGACGATGGAGCCGACCAAAAGGCCGCCCAAAGCTTCTGGTCCCAAAACAAACCCGACCAGGATCGGAGCAACAACAGGAATCAGGGCAGGCACGATCATTTCGCGGAGAGCCGCCTTCGTGACGATGTCCACGCTGGTGGCATAGTCCGGTTTGGCTGTCCCTTCCATGATGCCCTTGATTTCACGGAACTGTCTGCGGACTTCTTCCACGACCGCACCGGCCGCTTTGGAAACCGCGCGCATGCTGATAGATGAGAACAGATATGGAATCATGCCGCCGATGAGCAAGCCGGCGAGAACCCGCACGTCATCCAGGCCGAAACTCACGTGCGCGCCTTTTCCGATCAATTCCTGGGAATAGGAAGCGAACAGCACAACTGCTGCCAATCCGGCCGACGCGATCGCGTAGCCTTTCGTCACTGCCTTGGTGGTGTTACCGACCGCATCGAGAGCATCGGTCACTTTTCTGATTTCAGGTCCAAGATTGGACATTTCCGCGATACCTCCGGCGTTGTCAGTCACCGGACCGAACGAATCGATAGCCACGATGATGCCAGCCATAGAAAGCATGCTCATGGCTGCGACAGCGACGCCGTAGAGTCCGGCCAGCCAGAATGAAGAAAGGATGCCGGCCACGATGATGACGATCGGCAGAGCCGTCGCCTCCATGCCCATAGCCAATCCCATGATGACGTTCGTGCCATGTCCCGAATTGGAAGCTTTGGCGATTTCTTTTACTGGTCGATAGCTTTTTGAAGTGTAATATTCAGTGGTGACCACCATTCCGGCCGTTACCAGGATGCCGATGATCGCCGCCATATAGATGTTGATGGAACTGTACAGGCCATTCCCCTCCATCAGAGCTTTCGTAACCGGATAAAATCCGATCAGCGCGAAGATGGAAGAAGCGATGAGG
>JBGQBV010000009.1:0-15266 GCA_041494985.1 Minisyncoccia bacterium | reverse complement strand
TATGAAGTGCGTAGGCCCGTCTCGCCCGAGGCGTAGCCGAGGCGGACGAAATGCAAGTGATGAACGTTAAGAAATTTCTCAGCGGTAATCCGCTAGAAATTTTAGTGAAGAACGCCGCATTTGCTCCGGCATCGTCATCCGTGTGCGAGTTTCTTTTCTGTCCACTTTTCTTCCAAAAGAAAAGTGGCGAACTAGATTTTGCGGAAAAAGAAAGGTGGAACATGTTTGCCCTTATTTCAGCCTCTTTCCGTCCACCCATTGACTTTTTATCAATTTAGGTGTATACTAAAAAGCTGACAATGATTCAGCAATTTCAAATTGAGGAGGATATTTGCATGGATAAAAATTTAAAGAAGGGATTCTTTTCTTTGGGAGTTGCTGTTGCCATGTCACTTGTCGGCGCTGCTTCTACCATCGGTGCTGTCACCTTTTTTACAAAGGAAGGCATAACATCAGTGAGCACTTGTACTTTTATCGCAATTGCTTTTGCCTCAATTCCTCTGATAATAAGAAATGGAGTGGAATCTGCCATATACTATTCTAAAGCTGAATAGCGTTTAGCGGATATATCCACACTAGGCCAGACCAATTTGGACTGGCCTTTTCTTTTTCCAAATTTCAAAAAAACAACCCCCAATTTGTTCTGGGGGTTGTTTTTATTGTTAACACAAGAAAAAATTACTTTCTTTGCGACAGTTTTTCCAAAAGCGAATTCAGATCTTCCTGGGAATAATATTCGATGACGATCTTTCCTCCGTCGCCAGCTTTGGAAATCTTCACTTTGGTGCCCAGCGCTTCCACCAGCGCGTTTTCCAGCGCCTTCACCTGCGGATCTGCGGTCACGATCCTTTTGTGCGAACGCACCGACACTTCCTGCGATTTTTCTTCGACTTGGCGCACCGTCAGGTTGTTTTTCAAAATCAGCTCATACAGCAGCTTCTGTTTTTCAGCGTCCGGAATCGACAGGATGGCTTTGGCATGTCCTTCGGTGATCTTTCCCTCAATAAGCCCTTTCTGGATCTCGACCGGCAAGCTGAGCAGGCGGATCTTGTTGGCGACCAGACTGCGGCTTTTGCCCATCTTGGTTGCCACCTCTTCCTGCCCCATCTGGAACTCGTCGATCAGCTTCTGGTAGGCTTTCCCTTCCTCAATCGGATTCAGATCATGCCGCTGAACATTCTCCACGATCGCCAATTCAAGTTTCTGCAGTTCGCTGGCCTCGCGGATGATCACCGGGACTTTCTTGAGCCCGATGCGCTGCGCCGCCTGGAATCTGCGCTCGCCGGCTATCAGCTCGTATTGGTTCCCGTTCTTGCTGACCACAAGCGGCTGGATGATCCCATGCATCTTTATGGACTGCGCCAGACTTTCCAGTTTCGCGTCGTCAAATTGCACCCTAGGCTGCTGCGGGTTGGCAACAATCTGGTTCACGTCGACTTCGATCACATATTTGTCGCCACGGATGGCGTCGTCCGTAGCGCCCGCAACCCGCTTGGAAAAATCGTTGGCGGTTGTCTGCGCCGGCTGCTTGTTGGGAATCAGCGATGAAAGCCCCCTACCCAGACCAAATTGTTGTGACATATATTTTTTTGTTTTTTATTAGACTGAAAATTTGCGCTTGCTTTGTTCATCCCTTTCCAATATTTCCCTTACCAGATTCTTGTATGATCGCGCTCCCTTGGAAAGGCTGTCGAAACTCAGGATCGATTTACCATAGCTCGGTGCCTCCGCCAACCGGACGCTTCGAGGAATCACGCTTTCAAAGACATGGCCGGGAAAATGACTCCGCATCTCATTGACCACCTGGCGGGCCAGCCGGTTGCGCCGGTCATACATAGTCAGCACCGCGCCCATGATCTTCAAATTGGGCTGCAAGTGTTTTTGCACCAATTCGATCGTCTGGAGCAGTTGACTCAGACCTTCCAGGGCGTAATATTCCGTCTGCACCGGAATCAGGACTTCGTCGCTCGCCACCAACCCGTTGATCGTCAAAAGGCCCAGGCTCGGCGGGCTATCGATGATGATATAGTCATATTCCGTGCGGATCTGCCGCAGCACGTCATAGAGCTTGAATTCCCGGTTGTCAAAATGCACCAGCTCGATGCCGGCGCCGGCCAGATCCTGGGAAGACGGCAAAATGTCGTGCCCCGCATTTTCGGCGCGCATGATGACGTTCCTGGGATGCTCGCCACCGACCAAAGAATGATACAAGCCCTTTTTCAGGCTGCGGATGTCTATGCCCAGACCGGAAGAAGCGTTGCCCTGCGGATCAAGATCGACCAAAAGCACCAGCTTCCCGGCATTAGCCAGATAGGTTGCCACATTGATGGCAGTCGTGGTTTTCCCCACTCCCCCCTTTTGATTTATAAGTGAAATGATTTTAGCCATAGTGTAATGATATCACATTGACAAATGACTTTCAAATGTCTATTATGAGAGAGTTATTATGGCTTAGATACGCCGCGGTGGTGGAACTGGTATACGCAGAGGACTCAAAATCCTCCGATAGCAATATCATGCGAGTTCGACTCTCGCCCGCGGCACAAAGAAATAAAAATCTCTGTTTGACAGGGATTTTTGTTTTATGCGGGCAAGAGTCGAACAGGAAAAGGGTCGGGAAAAACTGGGTTTTCCCGGAGTGGAAGCGTTGAAACCGCAAGGTTTCAAAGAGCGCAGCGAGTGAGATTCTCTCGCCCGCGACACAAAGAAAAAACTTCTGCTCTGGCAGAAGTTTTTTGTTGAAGAGAAAAACCTATTTCCTTTTGATCCTTACCGCCCGAAGACCTGTATGACGCAACTGCCTCACTTTGCCTTTTTTGGATGCGCGGAAATGCTGCCACATCTTTTTTCCAATGACAACCAAAATTGCAACCAGCGCGACCAGCAGAATCAATTTCACTCCGAGCACGACCAGCAAACTTGCGCGGAGATTCTGTCCCATGTAGCCGACTCCTAGCACGCTAGCCATTTTCGAACGGCCAGCGCCACTGTTGATATATCCGTTTGTTCCGTAATCTGCGAAAATCACCCTTATATACCCCTTGTCCTGGATTGTTTGCGGATAATATATCGGCATGGCTATCGATGCCGGAGCGGTTGAAGAAACTGCCGTTCCTGCTCCGCCGGAAATGGCCGTCTTATTGTCGCTTGCGGAAGCGTCTGTTTGCGCAGGCTGCGCGGAAACCGACGATTCGACTCCCAGCGGCATCGGATATGGATAGATGTTCCTTTGCGGGATCTGCTGGGTCGATTCCTGCACGATCTGGGAACCGATTTTTTCCAACTCCCCGAAAGTCGCGTCAAAATTCACCGCCGGAACCTGCACCACGATGGACCCGTTTTTTATATTGTTGGATGCGTATGCGATGAAAGTGGCATACACGCTGCCGCCATTTTTGGCCGCCACGGCCGTGACGCCGCTTTTCGCGCTCGCCAGATCATTCACGACAATCGCCAGCTCGCCGCTTTTCGCCGCGTCTGCCGGAAGAGCAAACTGGTCCGCGCCGCTGGAAACGGCCGGCATGGAATATGACACGTTCTTTCCCTGACCCATCATCTGTCCGAGCCTGTTTATGTCCGCATAACCGCCGGACAGACCGCGCTGTTGGATCTTCCAATGCGCCGCCAGCACTCCGATGGCCAGCGTCACGATCGCCACTGCGCCCACCGTCACGATAGCTATCGTTTTTTTGTTTGCATTTTTCAAAAAGGCTGGGATTTTCACCTCCTTGTTCAAGACAGTTTTGATGCGGGCGAATGTTTTGTTCGACATATTATTTTTTATTTTTATTTAAGAATTCATTGCTGAAATTATACCACACTTTCTGGAAAATTAAAAAGGCGTGAGCCAATTTCAAAAATGAAATAATCCCACGCCTCTACAAATCGCCTGAAAAAAAGTTTTTTAATCTATCTTGATTCCGTGCCGGCTATGATGCTTGCGGGCGACTTTGATGCGGGCTGTTTCCTTTTCGATGATTGCCGCCACTTTCGCATATTCCATCTCGTCCATAGTAATTTTACCTTTCTTCAATTCTTCCGCCCTCTTCCTCGCCTCCTCGGCGCGCGCAACGTCGATTTCCGCCGCCGCTTCCGCCGTATCCGCCAGCACGACCAAGGTGTTATCATTGAATTCAATGAACCCGCCTGAAGTGACCAGCAAGTTTTCCTTGCCGGCGCTTTTAAGCATGATTTCCCCAGCCTTAAGCGACGCGATATAGCTGCGATGGTCAGGCAGGATCGTCACCTGCCCGTTGGTCACCGGCAGTGTGGCCTGGTCGACTTCACTTTCAAAAACCGTGCGCTCCGGAGTGACAATTTTGAATTTTATTTTCAGGTCGGACATAAAATTTATAAGTCTAAATTCTAAAGGCTAAGGACTAATTCAAGACTAAAGGATTAAAATACGAAGTAATAATAACTTAGACTTTATTATTTCAGACTTCGTTTAGTCTTTAGTGATTAGACTTTAGTCTTACTTTTTAATTTCATCGATGCTTCCCTTCATATAGAAATCCTGCTCGGCGACGCCGTCCAGTTCTCCCTCCAAAATCATCTTGAAGCCGCGGATGGTATCGGACAGCTTCACATATTTACCACTGGCGCCGGTAAACTGCTCAGCCACGAAGAACGGCTGGGAAAGATATTTCTGAATCTTCCGGGCGCGGGTCACTGTCATCTTATCTTCATCGGAGAGTTCTTCCATGCCGAGGATGGCGATGATGTCCTGCAAATCTTTGTAGCGCTGCAGGACTTTCTGCACCTTGCGCGCCACGTCATAGTGCTCCTGGCCGACGATGTTAGGATCCAAAATCGTCGAGCTGGAGTCGAGCGGATCCACGGCCGGATAGATGCCCAGTTCCGAAAGTCCGCGCGAAAGCACCACGGTCGAATCCAGATGGCCGAAAGTCGTGGCCGGTGCCGGGTCAGTCAGGTCGTCCGCCGGCACATACACGGCTTGCACCGAAGTGATTGATCCGTTTTTGGTCGAAGTGATCCGTTCCTGCAATTTGCCCATTTCTTCCGCCAACGTCGGCTGATAGCCCACGGCTGACGGGATGCGTCCCAACAGGGCCGACACTTCAGATCCGGCCTGGGTGAAACGGAAGATGTTGTCCACGAAGAGCAGCACATCCTTGTTTTCCTTGTCGCGGAAATATTCCGCCATAGTGAGGGCCGAAAGCGCCACCCGCTGACGGGCGCCTGGCGGCTCGTTCATCTGGCCGAACACCAAGGTCGTCTTGTCCAAAACGCCCGACTCTTTCATGTCATGATACAGGTCATTGCCTTCACGGGTCCGCTCGCCCACTCCGGCAAACACCGAAAAGCCTCCGTGCTCCTGCGCGATGTTGCGGATCAGCTCCTGGATGACCACGGTCTTGCCCACGCCCGCGCCGCCGAAAAGTCCGACTTTGCCGCCTTTGATGAAGGGGCAGATCAGGTCGATGACCTTGATGCCGGTTTCAAAAATTTCCGCCTCAGTCGATTGCTCGTGAAATTTCGGGGCCGCGCGATGGATCGGCAGCGTTTCCACATTTTTCAGATTTTCCTTGCCGTCGATCGCTTCGCCGAGCAGATTGAACATACGTCCCAAGGTCTTCTGCCCGACCGGCACCTGGATCGGCGCGCCGGTGTCGACAACTTCCATCCCGCGTCGGAGACCGTCGGTCGCACCCATCGCCACCGCTCTGACTTTATTCCCACCAGTATGCTGATGAGCTTCAAGCACGATCTTACTATTGTCTCCAGTTTTAATTTCCAGCGCACTGTAAATTTCCGGCAACTTGCCTTGGAACTGCACGTCCACTACCGGCCCGATGATCTGGATGATTTTCCCGATATTTTTCATAATATTATTTAAACTTACGATTTATTAACAAATTATTTTCAAACCTTTGACTTTATAAACTCCCCTATGCTATATTCTTATCAATGAATTCCAATCCTAGCTGATACCAAGGAGGGACTACTCATGAAAAAGTTCTTTGCGACTCTCACCGCCATTGTTTTCGCGGCTGCTCATCAGGCAATCGCTGCCGAAGCTTCACGGCTTCCAAGCTATCGCATCTCTACGAAAATTGCTATCGTCCTTGTACTTCTGACACTGATAGCGGTGCTTGCGATCGGCCTTGCGGCATACAAGTGATTTATGGCTTTTGTATCTGGAGAATACAAGGAAGAGATTCCCGAAGAAGCCGCGAAAAAAGGGATTGACCCCGACTGATGAGATTTACAACACCTGCTATCGGAACAACGGTAGCAGTTTTTTATTCTCTTTTTTCAAAATTACTATCAAAATTCAAATGAATTGAACTCTGAATTGTGCTTTTGAATCCCGAAAGCCTTCTTATTCCAATGCCGCCCGGCCCGCTGAAATCTCCGCGATTTCCTGCGTGATCTTGCCTTGTCTGATCTGATTATATGCCAATGTCAGGTCTTCGGACATTTCCGCGGCCGCATCGGTCGCATTCTGCATCGCCAACATCCGCGCGCTCTGCTCCGAAGCTTGCGATTCCAAAATCGCGTGAAAAAGCTGCATCTCGATGATGCGCGGGATGATGAACTCCAAAACTTCCTGCGGGCTCGGCTCCACTTTGTATTCCACGACCGGCTCTTCCAGTCCATATTCCTTAGCCAAGACATCCATCTCGGCAATCTGTTTCTCAATGTCTATCTTGGAAATCGGCAAAATCTGTCGGATGCGCGTCTGCTGCACCACGGTCGAAATATAGTCCGTATAGATGACCACCACCTTGTCATATTTTTTCGCCAGATATTCTTCTGTCACGATCTTGGACAGCGGACGGATATCGGCCGCCACCGCAAAATTAGAACCATCCTCGAAAGCGGCGATGATTTCCTTGCCTAGCTTGCGCACCATGTTCTCACCCTTTTTCCCGACAGTGATGAAATCGATTTTTAAATCCTCATTTTTCAAAGCAGTCCCTGTTTTCTTTTTGCCGATGCGGTTGATCTTCAGTTTTTCCGGATGCAGGATCTCATCCTTGATCTTTTTGGCGACCTGCGTGTTGAACGATCCGCACAGTCCCCGGTTGGATGTGACGACGACCATCAGGACATTCTTCACTTCCCGCACCTCCAGGAATCCGTAGCCTTCGGAAGTTTCGAACGCTCGGGCCAGGTTAGTCAGCACGCTCCAGACGCTGTGCGCGTAGGGACGGATTCCCAGCACGCTGGCCACGGCGCGCCGCATTTTCGCAGCCGAAACCATCTCCATCGCCTTGGTAATCTTGCGAGTGGAGTTGATGGATTTTATTCGACGTCGGATGTCTTTGCCGGATGCCATAAGATTATTCTTTTAAGTCTAAGGTCTAAAGACTAATTTCTAAACGAATTCTAAAGTATAAAGTTAAAAAGTTTAGACTTTGACGATTTAGACTTCATTTAGTCTTTAGGAATTAGACTTTAGTCTTGTCTAATTCTCAGTTTGATATATTTCCTTGAAATCCCTGATCGCTTTTTCCAATGCGGCCGCCACCTCCTCGGACAACTCTTTCTTCTCAGCGATCAACGCGATGGCGTTTTTCGCCTGGGCGTCCAAGAATTTATGAAAATCGTTTTCCCATGATTTTATTTTTTCCACCGCCACATCGTCCATGAACCCGTTGGTCAGCGCATAGAGGATCGCCACCTGATGTTCAACGACCATCGGTTCATATTGTCCCTGTTTGACCACCTCCATCGTGCGGAGCCCCCTTTCGATCTGCGCTTTGGTTTTTTCATCCAGGTCGGAGCCGAACTGCGCGAACGCTTCCAGTTCGCGGAATTGCGCCAGATCGAGCCGCAGTTTGCCGGCCACTTTTTTCATCGCCTTGATCTGCGCCGAAGAACCCACGCGCGAAACCGAAATGCCCACATTGAGCGCCGGACGCACCCCTTTATAGAACAGATCGGATTCCAAAAAGATCTGCCCATCCGTGATCGAGATCACATTGGTCGGAATGTACGCCGAAACGTCGCCGGCCTGCGTCTCGATGATCGGCAGCGCCGTCATGGAACCGCCGCCGAAATCTTCATTGAGCTTGGCGCTTCTTTCCAGCAGGCGCGAATGCAGATAGAAAACATCTCCTGGATAGGCTTCGCGGCCTGGTGGGCGTTTCAAAATAAGCGAGATCTGGCGATAGGCCCAAGCATGGCGCGAAAGATCGTCAAAGACCACCAGCACGTCCTCGCCCTTGTCCATGAAATATTCTCCCAGCGCGCAACCTGAGTAGGGCGCAATGAAAGAGAGGGCGGCCGAATCCGAAGCGCCGGCCACGATGACCGTCGTATATTCCATCGCACCGCGTTTTTCCAATTCCCTGACGATGCGGGCGATTTTTGATTCTTTCTGTCCAACCGCAACATAGATGCATTTCATATTCTGGCCTTTCTGGTTGATGATCGTGTCGATCGCAATGGCGGTCTTGCCGGTCTGACGATCGCCAATGATCAGCTCGCGCTGTCCGCGGCCGATCGGAATCATCGCATCAATGGCTTTGATGCCCGTCTGCACCGGCTGGTGCACTGATTTTCTTGTGATGACGCCGGGAGCGATTTTTTCCACTGGATAATATTTTTCCGCCGTAATGTCGCCCTTGCCATCCACCGGCATACCTAGCGGATCGATCACGCGGCCGATCATCGCGTCAGCCACCGGAATGGAAAGGATCTTGCCGGTGGTTTTTACCTCGTCGCCTTCCTTGATCGCCAAGTAGCTGCCCAGAACCATCACGCCCACGCGGTCTTCTTCCAGATTGAGCGCCACGCCGATTTCCCCATTGGCGAATTCCACCATTTCCGAAGCCATGATGTCAGACAGCCCCGAGACGCGCGCGACTCCGTCACCCACCTCGATGACCTTGCCGACCTTTTCCGTCCGCACTTCGGTCTTAAAGTTTTCAATCTGTTTCTTGAGTTGCTCTACAATAAAGTCTTTGCTCATAATATTTTTATAAAAATGATAATTATTTGCTTAAAATATTTTTCAATTTTTTTAACTGCCTTGATATGCTTCCGTCCAACACCTCGTCTCCGACTTTTATGATGATGCCGCCTTTTATCTTTTTATCAACCGTATTTCTGATTTCCACTTTCTTCGCGGCATATTTTTCTTTGAGAAAACCGGTCATTTTTTCCAGCATGCCTTCATCCAGTTTTTCCCAACTCACGATCTCCGCCTCCACAATCCCGTGCGCGCCGTTGTACAGTTCGGAAAACTTGCCGATTATTTTCGCCGCGTTCTTAAGCTGGCCGTCTTTTTTCAGCTGTTCGGCGAATCTGGCCGCGATATTGGAAACTTCCTGCTCCGGTTTGTTCGCCGTCAGTTCCAACAAAGTCTGGGCATATTGCTTTTCCGTGATCTTCATATTTGTTTAAGTCTGAATTCTAAAGGCTAAGGACTAAACGAAATCTAAAGTGTAAAAGTATAAGGTTAACAAATTTTAGACTTTTGAAATTTAGTCTTGCTTTAGTCTTTAGTGATTAGCCTTTAGTCTTTTATCGCCTTATCTATCAACTCTTTATCTTTGGTACTATCTACCTTTTCACCAATTATCTTTTCCGTAGCCGAAATGACAAGCCCAGCTATTTGCGCCTTCACTTCCTGCAGCATCTTGTTTTTTTCCGTTTCGATTCTTTTGACTGCGTCTTCCAGGATTTTTTCAGACTGGTTTTTCGCGGAAACCAAAATCTCTTCCTTGCTCTTGATGGCCACCGCTTCGGCGCCCGCCACGATTTCTTGGGCGGCTTTGCGCGCCTCAACCAAAACAGCTTTCTCTTTCTGTGCTATTTCCAAAAGCTTTTGCTGCGCTTCTTCGGAATTCTTGAGGCCTTTTTCGATTTTTTCCGTGCGCTCGTTCATCAGCTTCAGCATCGGCCCATAGGCGAATTTATACAGCACGAACAGCACGATGGCGAAGTTCACCAGCTGCGCAACGATCAGTTTCCAGTCGATATGGAAGGTTGTTATGAGTTCCTGCATAAATTTTATAATTTTTAATTTTGTAATTTTTAAATAATTTTTTAATTCTTAAATGTTTTAAACATTAAAAATTAGGATTTATTTATAAAATTAAAAATTCAAAAATTGGAAATTGCTAATTTATAATATTCTCATCCCGGCTCCCTATTCCTAAGAAGCCGAATGAAAACACTATTTGATCGAAAATGCGATAACCAGCGCGTAGATGGAGATGGCTTCCGCGAAGGCGGCCATCAGCAGCATCGGCACGAAGATTTTTCCTGCGCTTTCAGGATTTCTTCCGATCGATTCCATGGCTTTCGCTCCGATGAAACCGATAGCCAGTCCCGGTCCGAGCGATCCGAGACCGATTGCGAGTGCTTTCGCAAACATTGTTAGGTCCATACACTTGTTCATACTTTATTCATTTTACTCTCTCTATGGGGAAAATGAATATGGTATGTTTTTAAAAAATAATTAACAACTTTCAAATCCTAAATTCTAAACTCTAAACAATATCTAATTTTCAAATATCAAAATTCCAAACGTTTTATATTTAGAATTTGTGATTTTGAATTTGTTTAAGATTTAGAAATTAGAAATTAGGATTTCCAATGCTTCACATTGGCTAGTGTTCCTCCGCCGTTACTGCTATGCTCATGAACGCCAGAGTCAAAATCGCGAACACCAGTGCCTGAACTATCCCGACAATTAATTCCAAAAACATAAATGGCAGCGGCAACAGGAATGCGAACAGCGCCATCATCGACGCGAGCAATACCTCACCGGCGAAAATATTTCCAAAAAGCCGAAGTGACAGTGAAGCCACTTTCGCGATTTCCCCGATAATTTCAATCAGCCCCACAAACGCCTTGATCGGATTGACCATGGCTATTGTCGGATCTTTCATAAATTTCTTCGGGATTTCAATAAGCGCTTTGATGTTCACAAATTTGTTGAAATGTTTCCAAATGCCCAAAGTTATTACCCCAAAAATGTGCGACATGATGACTGCAAACAGCGAGATGGCCAGCGTAGTGTTGAGATCGGCGGTCGCACCGCGCAGCAGCGGCACAAAAACGCTGTGACCGCCTTCGTTTTGGACAAATCCGATCGTGCCCACTCCTGGCAGCAAGCCGAGCCAGTTGTTCACCAAGATGAAGAGGAACAGCGCCAGCACGATAGGCAGGAATTTTTCCGTTTTCTTGCGGTTGCCGGTCACGGAATCAGCCAGCTCGAGCGCCTGTTCCAGGATGATTTCAAAAAGGTTCTGGATGCCCCGCGGTCCTCCGCCGGCTGGCGGATTTTGCTTCGCTTGCTTGGCCTTCTTCCCGACCAATACAAAAAAAGCCACTAGTGCAAAGACTGTGACCCAGCTCATTAGCAGCGAGTTTGTGATGGTGAATCCGCCCACATGCGCAATAGGCTCGGCGAACAAAGTTGTTTCGTGAGAAATTTCCTGCGTATTTTGTTGTGCAGCTATTTCAGCCATAATTTTATCTTTTGTTTTCCTTATCTATCCTTTCTATTTCTTCCTTCCAGATTTTCATGAGCATCATTATGGAAGCAGTAAATGTTACAGCGACACTCAGCAAAAGCAACCAGGGCTGGGTGTGATATTTTTGATCCAAATGTTGGCCTACCAGAACGCCCAGGATTGCCGGGCCGCCGATCCAGCCGCTAAGCTTCAAAAAAAGCGCCATTCCGGGCTGCCACCAAGATATCTCAGGTTTGTTTCGGTCTTCCATATCAAAATTTTCTTCTTTATCCTCCTCTTCCTAAGGGAGAGGATGTCGTGTACCCACGACAGGTGCGGGTAGAACACCACGATTCTAATTATCTCGCAAAAATCGACTTACGTCAACATAAATTTTTATTGTCGAACGAAGCGAGCGAAATGAAAATTTGTTTTCATTTCCGAGCGAGTGCTGACAACAAAGCGGTTTGATACCGATTTATAATACAAAAGCCGCTGATTCAGATGTTGAAAGCGGCTTTTTTCTGGCCTTGATATTCAAGAAATCCTACAAGATATTCAATATGGATTTTGCGGATTGCGTAGTTGCCTTTGCAACCTCATCGGCGGTGATATTTTTCACGCTGGCGATCTTGGCCGCCACCAGTTTCACATATGCCGGAACATTCCGCTCGCCCTTGTGCGGCACCGGAGTCAGATAGGGGCAATCGGTTTCCAAAACGATATCTTCCAGCGGCGTTTCCCGAATGAGCTTGTCATAGCTTTCGGAATAGGTGATGATTCCGTTCAGCCCGATTTTATATCCCAGTTCGATGAACTGGACAGCCGTCTTGTAACTGCCGATGAAACTGTGCACGATTCCCTTTTTGGCCACCGGATATTTCTGCAATATTTCCAACAGATCGGCGTAGCCGTCCCAACAATGCAGCATCACAGGCTTCCGGACCTCATTGGCCAGTCCGATGAATTTTATCAAGACTTCTTTCTGTTTTGTTTTCATTGCCTCGATATCATCACCTGTCTCGAAATGATGGTAGTCCAAGCCCACTTCTCCGATGGCGACCACTTTTTCATCTTTGGCCAGTTCCAAATATTTTTCCCAATCAAAACTTTCTCCCGTTGTGATTATCTCTGTCTTATCCAATTCATAATCATCTTGGTATTCGATCGTTCCCGCCTTCAGCTGGACCGGGTGCAAGCCCACTGCCGCATATACACCGTCATACTTGTGCGCCATTTCCACTGCTCTTTTGCTCGTCGAAAACTGCGAACCGACGTTGACCACAAAAACTCCCTCGACGAGGGATTTTTTGAGCACTTCATCCGCATCATCTTTGAATGCGTTGAAATTGACGTGAGCGTGGGTGTCAAAAAGATAGCTTTTAGCTTTTAGCTTCATTAGCTTTTGAGAATTATTTAATGCGCTGGAAAAGCGGCTCGATTTTTTTGGTTTCCAAAGCTTTCTTGATTTTTTCGGCAGTTTCCGGCAAGAAAGGAACAAGCCAATCCGAAATCACGTACAAATTATGCATTAATTTTTCCATCACGTTTTCAAATTCTTTCTTATCACTTTTGACGAGTTCCCATGGCTTCTTATCGTCTATGAACTGATTGTCACTTCTGATTATCCCCCTCACTTTATTAAGCGCATCGCTCAATTCTATCTTCCTAAAAAATCCGTCGAATCCGTCATAGGTGTTGATTTCCGGTTTTTTTACATCCTTTTCCATTTTTTCACTGAGTTTGATAATTCTTGAAACCAAGTTCCCCAGTCCATTCGCCAAGTCGGCGTTATATTTTTCCACCATGCGTTCAATGGTCATATCGATATCCTCTCCGAAGGTTCCGGCAGAAAGCAAAAGATAGCGCGCGCCGTCCACGCCGAATTTTTCCAACATTTCATCGATGGAAATCACATTGCCGACAGTTTTACTCATTTTTTTGCCCGCCGACAAAATATGTCCGTGTGTGAAAATCATCTTTGGCAGCTCGATGCCCAAATGGAGCAGTATTGCCGGCCAAATCGTGGCATGTACGCGCAAAATGTCCTTGCCGATCAATTGCACATCCGCTGGCCACTGTTTCGGCATATTTTCCGCGTTACCGTCCCAGTCCAGTCCGGTCAGATAATTCAAAAATGCATCCACCCAGACATAGGTCGTGTGCTCGCCGTCGAACGGCAACTGGATTCCCCACTTCACGTTTTTCCGAGAGATGGAAATGTCCTTCAAAGTCTGGCTTTCCAAAAAAGACAGGATCTCCTTCTTATACCTTTCCGGCGCAATTTCAAATTCGCCGCTCTTTATTTTTTTGATCAGCGTTTTCTGCACCTCGGTCATTTTCATCAAGTAGCATTCCTCACGCATCTTTTCGGGAACCGTGCCGTGATCCGGACATTTCCCGTCCACCAATTCGTTTTCGCTTTTGAACTGTTCGCAGCCGACGCAATACAGTCCTTCATATTCGCCTTTATAGATCGCGCCTTTGTCAAAAAGGGTCTGCAGAACTTTCTGCACAGCCGCCTTGTGTTTGGGATCAGTGGTGCGGATGAAGCCGTCGTTTTCGATGTTCAACTTTTTCCAAAGATCCTGGAAAATCCCCGCGATCCCATCCACGAATTCCTGCGGCTGCTTGCCTTGCGCCTCGGCTGCTTTCTGGATTTTCATCCCGTGCTCGTCCATGCCGGTCAGAAAGAAAACTTTTTCTTCCTGCAATTTGTGAAAACGCGCCAGAACATCCGCTGCAATGGTCGTGTAGGCATGTCCGATGTGCGGCTTGTCATTGGCATAGTATATCGGCGTCGTGATATAAAACTTATTTTTTTGCATATCAATTCAAATAAACTTACAGATTGTCATATCCTTTTGCTAATGATTGGATGCCTGGAGCATAAGCGGCGTACCCATAGCAAGTCCATCCAAGATATCGCATAGAAGCATATATCTCCCATTTCACAGAAGCTTTCTTTTGTGTTCCACTCGGACTGCTACATTGAGGAAACAACTTATATGTTTTTGAATCCGGTGCTCTCGGAACAGTTATTCTTACAGTGCCACCTTCCGTTGCGCCATCATTTTTAAGTTTCAGCGCCATAGCGACAGTGCCATCAAGCAAGTCCCAGGGATCGGGAAAATTGCTGCCTGTCGCTGCAGCTATTTTGGGAGCATATCCGCAAGTATATCCGGTTTTTTTGCAATATGGATCACCCCAAGTATCCGACATAAATTGCGCCACACCCATTGCCCCGCCTGATCCGGGATAGCTTTTTGATGCACATGATAACGGCCTGTTTTTTAAAGTATATTTCAAGCCTTGACCGGCTAATTTATCCACGATATTTTCAAATATACTTTTTCTTGTTTTATTCATTCCGTTATCACTATAATCACAATTGCCTGCGTCCGTATTGCCACCCGATTCCATCGACATTACCCCGAATAAAAATCCTGCTCTTACTCCCGTAACCTTGTTCGCAAATTTTATAGCATCCTTGATTTCTCCCGTATCATAACTTTTTCCCAATATCTTATTCAAATCCTTTTGCAACTCAGCCATCTTTTGCTTAAGCTCTCCTATTGTCGCTTCTTTTTCCTTTATCTCTTGCTGCACATCAATCTGATCAGCTACTAATTCTTGCTTCTGATCTATTTTTTGATCAAGTATTTGTTCGTGCTTCTGCTTGGCTTGAGCCAGTTCAATTTTATCCTGTTCAACCTGAGTTTTTGTGCTGCCAAGCTCGTGTGAAACATCGACAATTTTATCCTCTAATGTCATCAAATGATCGGTGTTAGATAATATATCCGTAAAATTTCCTTGAGCCAAAACTAT